>JBFYSV010000261.1:0-2791 GCA_041301185.1 Anaerolineae bacterium | reverse complement strand
GGATGGTGACGAAATCGGCGGCATCCTGGATATCGCTTAGCGACTTAGAGGGCAGGTCCGGGTCGCGATAGCAGGCGATGCGGAATAGCAGGTCTTCAGCGTACTTCCAGGCCTTGACGACAATGCCTTCGAGAACAACTTCGTTGATCATGGTAGCCTCCTGAGATAGGGTTAAACAAAAAGGCCGGGACGCATCCCCAGCAGGAGCGTCTGTCATTGATCGTGCTAATATGTACCAGGCATAGCCGCCTGAATGTGTACCGGGCATGATCGCCCGTATATGTACCAGGCATGATCGCCTGAATGTGTACCAGGCATAGCCGCCTGAATGTGTACCATCCTGGGAGTGTGGCCCAAGGCCATGATATGGCACAATGCATCCAGCTAAAGAACTGGAGGCGAGCGCCATGAAGAGGAAGCACATGAATCACATTCAAGACATCATCCGGCGATTACAGCTGGGCGAGAGCGAACGACGAATAGCCCAGGACATGGAAATATCACGGGCGACGGTACACAAGTATCACGAGATTGCGAAGGAAAAAGGCTATCTGGAAAAGCCAGAAGCAAAGCCCAGCGACGGGGAGTTGAAGAAAGCGTTGGGGCCTGGTGTGCAAGCTCCGCGACAGGTATCGACGGTTGAGCCCTACCGGGAAGCCATTGTGGAATGGGTGAAACAAGGCGTGGAAATGACTGCGATCTGGTTGCGGTTGCAAGAGAATTATAACTACACGGGCGGGTATTCATCGGTTCGGCGATTTGTCCACCGGCTGGATCCGGCAGAACCAGATGTGTTCATTCGGGTTCACAGTGAACCTGGAGAGGATATGCAAGTCGATTTTGGGTCGGTGGGCCAGCTCTACGATCCGGTGACCAAGCGTTTGCGAACAGCCTATGTTTTCGTGGCGACGCTGTGTTACAGCCGCCACCAATATGCCGAGCTGGTATTTGATCAAAAGGTGGCGACCTGGCTTGCATTGCACAAACACGCGTTTGCATTTTTGGGCGGGGTAGCGAAGCGGGTTATCCCCGACAATTTAAAATCGGCGGTCTTGAAAGCCCTGGTGCACGATCCAATTCTGGGCGAAGGCTACCGGCGGATGGCGCTGTACTATGGTTTCCTGATCAGCCCGACCATCCCGCACACACCCAGGCACAAAGGCAAGGTGGAATCCGGGGTGCATTATGTGAAACGCAACTTTTTTGCTGGCCAGGAATTCATGGATATCAATATGGGCAACGTGCATTTGCGGAACTGGATCATGAATACAGCTGGGATGCGCAAACATGGAACCACCAGCGAGGCGCCGCTGACCCTATTCAATGAATTTGAGAAAGCCTGCTTGCTGCCTTTACCGACAGAACCTTTCCGACTTTTAGAGATCCGCCTGGTGAAGGTCCACCCGGATTGCCATGTGGTGATCACCGGGAGTTTTTATTCCGTGCCATTCAAGTATGTCGGCCAGGAATTGGCTGCGCATGTGAGTGAAAACTTCATAGAGATCTATAAAGGACAGGATTTAGTCACCACCCACCCGCGCAGTACCCGCTCTGGGCAGTGGCATACCCGTTTGGAAGATTATCCAGCCGCCAAAGCCGCCTACCTGATCCGCACCCCCGAATACTGCAAGAAATTGGGGGCAAAGATTGGCCCATCCACCCACAGCGTGGTGGAACAACTGCTGGCGGATCGACCACTTGACCGCCTGCGTTCAGTGCAAGCCATCTTGAAACTGGAAGATAGTGTGGGGGCCAAACGCTTGGAAGATGCCTGTAAACGAGCCGCCTATTTTGGGGATGTACGTTATCGCCAGATCAAGCGGATCCTGAATGCGGCTCTGGATCGCGAACCCCTGCCTGAATTACTCCCAGTCCAGCCTGCGCTCAGCCACGCTTTTGCCCGGAGCGGTGAAGAATTCTTTGGGAGGGACGCATGATGTCTCATCCGCTTATCCCCAAATTGCGCCAGCTGAAACTCTCGGGTATCCTGCAAACCCTGGATGTGCGCGTTTCTCAGGCTGTGGACCAGCAGCTGGCTCCCCTGGAATTTCTCGCTTTGCTGCTCGATGATGAATTGGAACGGCGCAGCCAGCAACACCAGATATTGTTGCTCTCCCAATCTGGATGTGACAACAACAAAACCTTGGCTCATTTTGATTTCTCCGCCGCACCCGGAATTAACCGCATCTTGATCCAGGATCTGGCTGCCTGTATCTTTATTCAGCGTCACGAAAATTTATTGATGTGCGGACCCAGTGGCGTTGGAAAAAGCCATCTGGCTAACGCCCTGGCTGTTGAAGCCTTGAAACGCGATATGAAGGTCATTTCCAAACCAACCTACCGTCTGTTATATGACCTGCAAATTGCCCGGTCGAATGGCTCCCACCACCGCCTACTCGCGCGTATCCTGGCTTGCGACCTGCTGGTTCTGGATGATTTCGGCCTCCAGCCCATCTCTGCCCAGGCAGCTCAGGATCTCTATGAGATCATTACGGAACGATATGAACGCGGTTCTTTGATCATTACCTCCAACCGCGCTTTTGAAGAATGGGGAGAGATATTTTCCAGTGATCTGCTTGCCAGTGCAGCCCTGGATCGTCTCACTCACCATGCCCACACTCTTGTTATCCGCGGCGACAGCTTCCGCCAACGCAGCCGTAGAAAGGAAATTGCCTCGAATATTTCAACTTCTGAAGCCCCTATAAAACCAGAATCCTAACCCCCTCCACATTCCTTTGGGTGGTACATATCAATGCGGCTATCACTGGTACACATAGGGCGGCTATTGACA
>JBFYSV010000260.1:0-17866 GCA_041301185.1 Anaerolineae bacterium | reverse complement strand
CACGGACCGAGGACACAGCGGCTGCCATCTGGTTTGCTGAACTCAACCGTGAAGACAAAGGTATTGCCAACCTGCTCTTTGAGAGTAGCCGAGAGCACCGCAAGACATTGGAGACCGTTGACCGTACACCCGTTTACCCACAATCTATCCAGGTCGAATGAATTAATATCGGGGTTCATGGCGATCAAGCTTTCATAGCTGCCGCCATACAAAGCAATGGCTTTGCTGTATTGTTCCTGGCTGAGGGCGGTGAAGTAGTCCACCAGCGCCTGTTGGGCAGCTTCCCATTCCTGGACGGCTGAATTGCAGGCAGCCATCAGGACGACGATCAAGAAGAGGAGAATGATCAGCCGCATACGGCCTCCGATCACTACCGGCGAATGGATGGACAGCGGGATGAAGCAGCAGTGGTCACAGTTTCTGATTCTAGAGACGCACAGCGCCGAGAAAAGTTCCCGGAGCAAGGGTGGAACTGGCTGGGGATTTATCCTGACCGGGCGGCATAGTTTAATGAATTAAGGTAAAATAAGGCAAAATACGGCACGAATCTTGCTACTCCAGGCAGAGTGGAAATTACTGGCAAGCAACCTAGATAAACGAGAAACCAGGCGACCTTGGACACGACCCGCTCATCCACCCCCAAAACGGTAACCCCGCCAGCCCACCGCAACCAGGGCACCTTTTACTTCCTGATGTCGGTCACCGGCGTGGCCTTTATTGTCGCAACCCTGTTCACTTTCTGGAGCGACCCCGGGCTACTGCCCTTCACCCTGGGTCAGAGCGGCCTGCCGCTGAGCAGCGGACCGCAAGCCACCCAGACCGCCGCCAGCCAGGGCACCCCCACACCCCGCGCCAACCCATTGGTGGGCATCGTGGTAGGGCACTGGGATGACGACACCAAGGACCCTGGAGCTGTGTGCAGCGATATTCCCCTGACTGAGTTCCAGGTCAACCAGACTATCGCCGCCCTGGTACGCGACCAGCTGATTGCACGCGGCATCGATGTAGAGATGCTGCGTGAGTTCGATCCCAAGCTGAACGACTACCAGTCCACCGCCCTAATCTCGATCCACGCCGATAGCTGTGACTACATCAACGATCAAGCCACGGGCTTCAAAGTGGCTGCGGCGATGTCGAACCCGCGCCCGCAGCTCTCGGCCCGGCTGACAGCCTGCCTGCGCCAGCGCTACGCCCTGGCGACCGGGCTGGAGCCGCATAACAGCATCACCGCCGATATGACCAGTTACCATGCCTTCGACGAGCTCCACGAAGACACCACTGCGGCGATCATCGAAGTGGGCTTTCTTAACCTGGACCGGGAGCTGCTCACCCAGCACCCCGACCGGGCAGCACAGGGCATCGTGGACGGCGTGATGTGTTTCTTGAACAATGAGGAGATCCCCTTTGCCAGCACACCCCAGGCAACCGGCGAAGCCACACCTGCCGAGGCACCCCCGACGGCCCCATGACCGCTGACAACGAATCGACCCAGCCCGTCTCGCTCCCCACATACCAGAACGCCATCCAGAACGCCCGCCGCGCTTTGAAAGACAACCAGCGGGTGGAAGCGCGGCGCTGGGCAAGCCAGGCAGCTTCCCTGTCTCCCGGCGAGGAGGAGCCCTGGTTATTGCTGGCAGCCGTAGCAGAGCCGCGCACCAGCGTGGAGTACCTGAAGCGGGCTCTGGAGATCAATCCACATAGCAAGCGCGCCAGGCAGGGAATGCACTGGGCGATCCGCCGCCTGCGCGCCGAAGGCCCGCCACCGCCTGCTCCGGCGCCGCGGCGCAACCTGGTGAGCGGTCCAATCCCGCCCGAGGCCCTGGTGCAGCCGCGGGCTGCCAGCCTGCCCTGGATTATCGCTCTGCTGCTGGCGTGCCTGATGCTGGCAGCCTGGTATGCCGGACCGCTTGCAGCCCCAGCATTTTCCAGCGCGATCGACAGCCTCAATCCGCTGGCACTGGCGCAAAGCGGCATTGATAAGCTGACCCGCACGCCCACCCCTACCGCTACCTTCACACCTACCCCCACCCCGACGGACACGCCCACCCCTACGGCGACCTTCACCCCCACCCCGACGGATACCCCGACCGCCACCCCCACCGAGACGCCGACCAACACGCCCGAGCCGACCGAGAAGCCGAAGAAAAAGAAACAACAGCAGGCGGCTTACAATTATCCTGGTCGCCCAGAAGCCGTGGGTGATGGCGAGTTTTGGGTGGATGTAGATCTCAGCCAGCAGCGAGTGTACGCCTATTACGGGGATGTGCTCTACCGCGAGTTCCTGGTGTCCACCGGCACCTGGCAGCACCCCACCGTGACCGGCACTTACCGGATCTATGTCAAATACCGCCATGCGGATATGTCTGGTCCGGGGTATTACCTGCCGGATGTGCCGTATGTGATGTATTTCTACAAGGGCTACGGGCTGCACGGGACGTACTGGCACAATAACTTTGGCGTGCCGATGAGCCACGGGTGCATCAACTTCCCCACCATCGATGCGGAATGGGTGTTTAAGAACGCCTCGGTGGGGACGGTGGTCAACGTCCACCAGTAAGTATTCACCTAAAAGTCACAGAGTTTTCATGAATATCCTTCACCCCGAAGGATGAAAATATTACCACGAAGTCACCAAGACACGAAGGTTCACGAAGTTTATATTTTCATAGCAGAGCACTGAGAAAAGCTGATTCACCGCGGAGATCGCAGAGAAGGCGGAAATTTTCTATTCTTACCGCCAGGACGGAGATAGCGCGGTGAGAGTCTTTTATGGGCGCTTCGGCTACGCTCAGCGCGAGGCTTAGCAGGCTAATCTCCCCGAGCAGAACGGAGTGAAAGCGAAGGGAGGTGCGCTACCCCATCCTTTACGGCTTTATAATCGGGCAACCCTCGCACCGGGAAATCTAGCACCTGGATATACTTAACATTTAGGTGATAGTTTAGATACTCGAAGAACCGGTTGTGTTCTTCGGGTAATGCGTCCAAAGCCCACACTTCCTTTGCGGACAACATCGTTTTCGTCCAGGCTCCCCTGCCTGGGCCAATCTCCAGGGCAATAGTCTCCGGGAGGATATAAGGTTTAATACAAAGCAAATAGGTCGCATGGATGATACTCATGTAACCAATCTGCCCGTAATAAGACCGGTGGAGCGGCTCGAGCGGATCGGCCTCATAATATCCCCCTTTCCATAATTGGTGGAAAGATCGGATCTCATCTGCCAGTTTTTCATCCATGCATGGTTTTCTTTGGTGCCGATTTTATCCCTGCTGTGGTTCATCCGCCGGTCGCGAACCTATGGGTAATTTACTCCTGCTCAACGGCTGGCAGATATTATAGTAGCAGTTATGCAGTCCAAGTGAGAAATTCCTGAGGGAAGCATTTGCCAACCAGGACATCCTAAAGGGGTTGTCCTCAGGTATAATTCAGACAATATCTATCCATATTACTCAGGAGGCAGGCATGGACAAGGCAACCTTAACACTGGAGAAGCTCGATCAATTCATCGCACGGCGCTCGATTCTGGAGCACCCGTTTTACCGGGCATGGCGCCAGGGGGAATTGACCCGCCAGCAGCTGGCTATCTACGCCCAGGTGTATTACCCGCATGTAGTTGCATTCCCGGGATACGTGCAGGCTACCTTACAAGGCGCCAGCGACCCACTGGTACGCGCCGAGCTGGAGGAGAACCTGGCTGAGGAGCTAGGCGTACCGAAGGCGCACCCTGAGCTGTGGCTGGATTTTGCCGAAGGGCTGGGGATGAATCGGGATGAAGTGGCGAAGACACTCCCCCATCCGGCGGCGCAAAATGCCGTGGACACATTCAATCGCCTGGCACAAGAGAGCACCCCGGCAGGCCTGGCAGGGCTGTATGCCTACGAGTCGCAACAGCCGCAGGTGTCCCGGCAGAAAGCCGATGGTTTGAAATTGCTCTACGGGATCGACGACCCTCAGACCCTGGCTTATTTCGAGGTGCACGCCGAAGCCGACCTGCGCCATCGCCAGGGTGAGCGCAAGGCGCTGCTCCACTGCCTGGCGAATGGAACGACGGAGGCTGAGGTGCTCCAGGCTGCACAGCAAGCGCTTGCTGCATATTGGGGCCTGCTGGATGGAGTGTGCGCCGAAACCGGGATAGATTGATTAACCACAGAGACGCAGAGAGCACAGAGAAAATCTATTAACCGCAAAGAGAAGAGATCACGAAGTAGAGACGTAGCATGCTACGTCTCTACCGCTCATAGGCTCTTTGGCGCTCTTTGCGGTTCAATCTCTACCGCCTCGTCCTGAGCGAACCGGTCTTCGTGAAGTAGAAGGACATCTCACCACAGAGACATCAGAGATTTATTAATAATCACTCTGGGTCCTCTGTGTTCTCTGTGGCGAGACCATTTCTTTGGTATTATAGGGGGTATGGCACGCAAAGCGTTATTTGAAGGATTGGTAGTGGACGAGTACGACCGCCCGGTTGGGCTGGCATACGTGGGCGATGAGCCGTGTTATGTGGTGGATGACAACGGCTTCCGCCGGCACATCCCCTCGGAGCAGGTCGACCGGCAGGTGCTGGAGTCGATGCACGAGATGATCGAGGGACACGAGGATATCATCTCCGAGCAGGCTGCCAAGATGCTGGGACAGGAGGATATCTTCTCGGTGGCAATGATGGCTAGCCAGCTCAAGCAGATCGAGGATCACTTCGAAACACTATTAGACACTGGCATCCCCGAGGATGCCCGCGCCTATATGGGCATGATGGGCTTCCGGGTGCGGATTAACCTGCACGGGGAGGTGCTGGCGGTGGAGCAGCCCGGGATGACCGATACGGGCGAGGGGGATGGAGATGGATGATTATCCCGCATACGACCAGCCCAAGGCGGGCAGGTTGAGGGTATCGCTGGCCTCGCCTGGCTTGATGATCTCGGCGCCGATCACTTCGCCAACCACCAGGCTGTGATCGCCGCCATTCTCGTGGATGGCAACCACCCGGCATTCCAGGTAAGCAGCCGCCCCAGCCAGCACCGGGCAACCGGTCAGCAAGGATGGGGTGTACGCCGCGTTCTCCATCTTCTGCGGGTTCTTCGCCCGGCCCTTGGTGTAGGGTTTGATAGCCTCCGCGTCTGATTGGAGGAAGATATTGATCACAAACACACCGCCCTGCTCGATCATGGCGCGGGAATAGCTGGTCTTTTGCACGCCAACCGCAACCAGGCGCGGCTCGTATGAGACCTGGGTCAGCCAGTTGGCGACCATCGCGTTGCGGTCATCACCGGCTCGGCTGGTGATGGCGTAAAATCCGTATGGAATGCGCTTGAGAGCGTCTTTGATGGGATCGTCCGGCATAAGTGTATCTCCTGGATGCGTAAGGTATGGGAATGTAGCGGGATTATACCCGCAGAGCCGGGCGACCTGCGTTAGATTATTATTAGAAATATAATAATTATTATTGGGGTTTTCTCCACAGGCAGCTCCGGGATGGTATGATACTCAGAATTTAGGTAATTGTCAGCAAATAATTGACTGGTATTGGTAAAATAGAGTTGAGTGGTACCCGACAATGGAGTGAAAATATGATGGCTTCAGACAATATTATCGACGTCACTGAAGGCAGTTTTGAGTACGACGTCCTGGCATACTCGCAGCAGATGCCGGTGGTGGTGGATTTCTGGGCAGAATGGTGCATCCCCTGCCGCACGCTCGGACCGATGCTGGAGCGGCTGGCGCTCGAATCTCAGGGAGCGTTCCGCCTGGCGAAGGTCGACGTAGACAACAACCCCAAGCTGGCGAAGCAATACAACGTGTACAGCATCCCATCGGTGAAAGCATTTCGGGATGGACGGGTGGTTTCCGAGTTTGTGGGGGTGATCCCCGAGCCCAAGCTGCGCGAGTTCGTCCGGGGGCTGGCGCCCAGCGAGCTGGACCTGACCCTGGAAAAGGGACAGAGCATGCTCAAGCTGGAACAATGGCGCAGCGCCGAGCAGGTATTCCACCAGGTGCTGGCGCAAAATCCGCAGCACCCCACCGCCCTGCTGGGGCTGGCGCGCAGCCTGCTGGTGCTGGGCCAGAGCGGCGAAGCGCTCAATATCCTGCGCAACTTCCCCGCCAGCCGGGAGTTCAGCACCGCCATGACGATGCTGCCGCTGGCAGAAGCGCTGCACCGCCAGGGCAACGGCGAAGAATGGAGCGACGATCCGCTGGATGCAGCTTTCAACCGGGCGGTACGCCTGGTGCAACGCGGCAACCTGCCCGCCGCCCTGGACGGCTTGCTGGACCTGCTGCGCGAGAAGAAGACCTACCGAGACGGAGCAGCGCGCAAGGTGATCCTGGGGATTTTCGAGATCATGGGTGAAGACAACCCGCTCACCAGCGAGTACCGCAAGGAGCTGGCTTCGGTGCTGTTCTAAGATTAGATTTCCCAATGATTTGATCATCAAGCTGGCAGGCTGGCATAGCCTGCCAGCTTTTATTGCAGTCCCGGGCAGGGGAACGAAATTTCCTATGGCGGCGTCTAGGAGGTGTAGCATATAATTATGCATCAGCGGAATATCTATAATTAAGAGGTGCGGTTATGAAAGAAACATCGAGGAGCTCCTCCAGAAAGTATTGGTTGCTGGGAGGTGTGGCAGGCCTGGCACTGCTAGGGGTTCTGGTGGTTGCAGCCGGATTGATCATTCTGCGCAACCGGACCGCGCCCGGCGGTCGCACCCAGGATATTCCGCTGGATGGCGGAGGAACCACAACCCAGGGAGGCACAGGCAGCATGCAGACCGGTGTAGAGCGATTAACAATCTCGTTGAGCGAAGGGCAAGCCCAGCCGCAAGCCCCACAGGCAGTGCCCGTCGCGACGGGAGAGCCATTATCGGAGGAGGAGATCGAGGCCATCCTGAGGCGGCTGCCAGGCATGGTAACCGAGCCGCAGGACCAGGTGGATTTCCGCCTGGCGGGCGACCCCATCCCGCCGCCGCGCACAGGCGAGACGATCCAGGAGGCTTTCCCGCCCCCACCGGAAGAGGTTGCGCCGGAGACAATTCCGGCAGGCGCCCTGGAAGTGCTGCGCTACGCGCCAGAGGGCGAGATCGCCATTGCACCATTTATCAGCGTGAGCTTCAACCAGCCGATGGTGCCGCTCGGCACACTGGAAGAGCTGGCGGCTGCGGAAGTGCCGGTGCGCATCGAGCCAGCCCTGGAAGGCACCTGGCGCTGGTTGGGTACGAAGACCCTGACTTTCGAATTCGATTCTGAGCTGATCGACCGGTTGCCTAAAGCCACCGCCTACCGGGTGAGCGTGCCGGCAGGCACGAAATCCGCCACGGGCGGTGTGCTGGCAGAGACGGTGGAGTGGAGCTTCACTACGCCGCCGCCCAAGCTGGCGTCTGCGTTCCCGCAGGACATCCCCCAGCCACTGGAGCCGCTGATCTTTGTGGCGTTTGACCAGCGCATCGACCCGGCAGCAGTCCTGGAAACCATCCAGGTGCAGGCTGGCGGTCAGCAGGTGGCGTTAGAGCTGGCGACCCAGGAGCAGATCCAGGCAGATGAAGAGATAAGCCAGCGTGTGAAACAGTTCCCGGAAGGGCGCTGGCTGGTTTTCCGCCCGCAGGAGGCGCTGCCGGCGGATACGCAGGTCTCGGTCACCATCGGTGCCGGGACGCCCTCCGCGGAAGGACCGCTGGTCACCCAGGGGGAACAATCCTTCTCCTTCTATACCTACGCCCCCTTGCGAATCGATGATCATGGCTGTTCATGGTCCGATGAGGAATGCCGCCCGCTGACGCCGTTTTATATCCGCTTCAATAACCCGATCGACCTGGACGCTTACCAGGAAGGCATGCTGCGCATCCAGCCGGAGTTGCCCGGGGCATCGGTGAATATCTACGACACCACGCTCACCATCCAGGGGGCAACCCAGGGACGCACCACCTACACGGTGGACGTATCCGGGGAGATCCAGGATATCTTCGGGCAGAAGCTGGGCGAGGACACCCGGGTGAGCTTCCGGGTGGGCTCTGCCGAGGCGATGCTGTTCGGCTCGGACAAGGTCTTTGTGACCCTCGACCCGGCTGCAAGCAAGCCGGTTTTCTCGGTGTACTCAATCAACTACAACAAGCTGGAGCTGAAAATCTACGCTGTCCAGCCGGCGGATTGGCCTGATTTCCAGCGCTACCTGCGCGAGGGCCAGCGCACCGACCGCCCGGCTTCGCCCCCCGGCAGGCTGGTGGCGGATAAGACCCTGCCGGTCGAGTCGGTCTCGGACAAGCTGGTGGAGGTCGGCATCGACCTGAGCGAGTGGATGGACGGCGATTACGGGCACTTCATTGTTATCGTCACCCCGCCCAAGGGATTGTTCCAGCCCGAGCGTTACTGGCAAAACGTGGTTACCTGGGTGCAGGTGACCCAGATCGGGCTGGATGCGTTCAACGATCACAGCCAGCTGGTCGCCTGGACGACTGCCCTAAAAGACGGTACCCCGCTATCCGAGGTGAGCATCCAGGCCGGGGATACCGGCCTGCAGGCAACCAGCGGTGAAGACGGCGTGGCCCGCTTCGCCATCCCGGATGGGGCAACCTACCTGGTGGCGCGCCAGGGAGCCGACCAGGCGCTCCTGCCGCGCTCGTCCTATTATTGGGGTGAAGACGCCTGGAGCCAGCGCCAGGTGCTGGATACGCTGCGCTGGTTTGTCTTCGATGACCGCCAGATGTACCGCCCCGGCGAGGAAGCGCACCTGAAAGGCTGGTTGCGGCACATCGGCGGCAAGCAAGATGGCGACGTTGGGCTGGTGGGCGAGGCGGTGAGCAGCGTGTCCTACGAGGTGTACGACTCGCAAAGCAACCTGCTGGGGAGCGGCACCACCGAGGTCAACGCTCTGGGAGGGTTCGACTTCGTCTTCGAGATCCCCGAGCAGACCAATCTGGGCTATACGCAAGTCAACTTGACCGCCCAGGGCGACCTGAGCGGGTTGGACAGCAGCCAGTTCTATCACAGCTTCCAGGTGCAGGAGTTCCGCCGCCCGGAGTTCGAGGTGAGCGCTCGCAATGAGACCCCTGGGCCGTACTTTGCCGGGGATGAAGCCGTGGTAGCAGTGGAGGCGAAATACTATGCCGGCGGGGCGCTGCCCAACGCCGAGGTAACCTGGCAGGTGTCCTCCACTCCCAGCAGCTACACCCCGCCCAACTGGCCGGATTTCATCTTCGGCACCTGGGAACCGTGGTGGGGCTGGGGCTGGATGATGGCAGAGAAGGTCCCCGGGATGTGGCCTGGCTCGCCGGAGACGATTTACGAGACCTTCAATGGGCTGACCGATGCCAGCGGGACGCATTACCTGGACCTGAATTTCAACCAGTTTTCGGCAGCCCGCCCGTACAGCGTGCTGGCGGAGGCCTCGGTAATGGACGTCAATCGCCAGGCATGGACCGCGACCACCACCCTGCTGGTCCACCCGGCAAGCCTGTACATAGGCATGCGCAGCGAGCGCACCTTTGTGGAGCGCGGCGAGCCGATCAAGATCGACCTGATCGTCACCGACCTGGACGGCAAGCCGGTGGCAGACCGTCCGGTGGAGGTGCAGGCGGCCCGCCTGGAGTGGAAATACCAGGGCGGGAGCTGGCAGGAAGTGGAGGCAGATATCCAGATCTGCAAGGTCGGCTCGCAGCTCGAGCCGGTCTCGTGCAGCTTTGATACCCCGGTGGGCGGCAGCTACCGCATCAAGGCGACGGTCAGCGATGACCAGGGCAGGCTGAACCAGAGCCAGATGACCCGCTGGGTATCCGGCGGGCAGCGGCCTCCGGCGCGTAACGTGGAGATGGAGCAGGTGACCCTCATCCCGGACAAAGAATCCTACCAGCCCGGTGAGGTGGCTCAAATCCTGGTCCAGGCGCCGTTCAGCCCGGCAGAGGGGCTGCTGACGGTGAGCCGCAGCGGGATCCTCTACACGCAACGCTTCCAGATTACGGATGGCACCACCACCCTGCAAGTGCCCATCGAAGAGGCGCATATCCCCAATTTGAATATCCAGGTGGACCTGGCTGGCTCGGCGCAGCGCACAGACGACCAGGGCGTGGCGCGGCGCGACCTGCCGCCCCGCCCGGCATTCGCCAGCGGGCAACTCAACCTGAGCATCCCGCCCCTCCAGCGCACCCTTTCCCTGCAGGTGACGCCGGCTGCCCTGGAGCTGGAGCCGGGCGGCGAGACGACCATCGACGTGCTGCTCAAGGACGCCAGCGGGCAGGCAGTACCCGGGGCGGAGCTGGCAGTGGTGGTAGTGGATGAGGCGATCCTGGCGCTGAGCAATTACCAGCTTGGCGATCCATTGAGCGTTTTCTACGCAGAGCGCCCGGCAGACCTGGCGAGCAATTACAGCCGGGCGAGCATCGTGCTGATTGACCCGCTTTCTCTGGCGCAGCAGGCGCGTGACGACCTACTGGCGAAAGCGGTAGAACAGCCAGCAATGGAAGCCATGCCTGCAGCAGGCGCACCCATGCCAACCATGACCGCGATGGATTCCATGGGCAATGCGGAGCAGGCTCAGGCGGAAGGGACTCCCATCCGGGTGCGGACGGACTTCAACCCGCTGGCGGTCTTCTCCCCGGCAGTGCAAACGGACGAGAGCGGCTACGCCCAGGTGCCGGTGAAGCTGCCGGATAACCTGACCCGCTACCGGGTGATGGTGGTGGCGGTGGATGCCAGCGGCAAGCATTTTGGCACGGGGGAGAGCAACCTGACCGCCCGCCTGGCGCTGATGGTGCGCCCCTCGGCGCCGCGCTTCCTGAACTTCGGCGACCAGTTCGAGCTGCCGGTAGTGCTGCAAAACCAGACCGACGAGGAGATGCAAGTCGAGCTGGTGGTGCAGGCGAGCAATATCCAGCTCATCGGCAATTCGGGGGTGCGGGTGAGCGTGCCCGCCCGCGACCGGGTGGAGGTGCGCTTCCCGGCAACCACCCAGAACGCCGGCACAGCTCGCTTCCAGATCGCAGCGGTGGCAGGCGAATCCGCGGATGCCGCCAGCATCGAGCTGCCGGTCTATACCCCGGCTACTACAGAGGCCTTCGCCACCTATGGCGTGTTGGACGAAGGCGCCATATTCCAGCCGGTGGATTCTCCGCAGGGCGTCTTCCCGCAGTACGGCGGGCTGGAGATCAGCACCTCGTCCACCGCGCTGCAAGCGCTGACCGATGCGGTGCTGTACCTGGTTTCTTACCCGTTCGAGTGCAGCGAGCAACTCGCCTCGCGGGTGCTGGCTGTGGCGGCGTTGCGGGACGTGCTAACGGCGTTCAACGCCGAAGGCTTGCCGTCGCCCGAGGCGATGGAAGCGGCGGTCCAGCGGGATATCGAGACGCTGCAAAGTATGCAGAACTCGGATGGGGGCTTCCCCTACTGGCGGCGGGGGCAGGATTCGATCCCCATCAACACGATCCATGTCGCCCACGCCCTGCAACGGGCGGAAGCCAAAGGCTTTGTTGTACCGGCGGAGATGAAAGCCAGCGTCCTGGACTACCTGCGCCAGATCGAGAGCCATTACCCGGACTGGTACGGGCAGCGCATCCGCTGGACGCTCTCGGCCTACGCGCTATATGCCCGCGACCTGCTGAGCGATTCTGACCCGCAGAAGGCGATGAACCTGCTCGATGAGGCCGGGCTGGACAAACTGGGCATGGAGGCGATCGGCTGGCTGTGGCCTGTACTGCTGGATGCGCCAGGAACAAGCGAAGATTTGCAGGCCATCCGCGACCACGTCAATAACCGGGTGGTAGAGACCGCCGGAGCTGCCAATTTCACCACGGAGTATGACGATCAAACCTACCTGCTGCTCAGCTCCGACCGGCGCACGGACGCCATCCTGCTGGATGCCCTGATCCAGGATAACCCACAGCACGACCTGATCCCCAAGCTGGTCAACGGGCTGCTGGCGCAGCGCACCCGCGGCCGGTGGGGCAACACCCAGGAAAATGTGTTCGTGCTGCTCTCGCTGGACCGCTATTTCAACACCTATGAGGCGCAAACCCCGGATTTCGTGGCTCGCATCTGGCTGGGCGAGACTTACGCCGGCAGTCACGAGTACCGCGGCCGAACCACCGAGCGCCACGAAACAACCATCCCGATGGCCTACCTGGTGGACGAGGGCCTGGGTGGCGGGGCAACCCAGGATCTGGCGATCAGCAAAGAAGGCGCCGGACGGCTGTACTACCGGTTGGGGCTGCGCTACGCGCCATCCGACCTGGAGCTGGACCCGCTGGATATGGGCTTCGTGGTGCAGCGCTCCTACGAGGGGCTGGATAACCCCGAGGATGTCTACCAGGACTCAGACGGAGTCTGGCATATCCGGGCAGGCGCCAAGGTGCGGGTGCGGATAAGCCTGGTAGCGGACAACCGCCGCTATCATGTGGCGCTGGTCGACCCGCTGCCGGCCGGGCTGGAGATCGTCAATCCGGCGCTGGCAGTTTCGGGGAGTACCCCGCAGGACCCGAGCAACCCGGATTACCGCTACGGCTGGTGGTGGTGGGGCACCTGGTACGAGCACCAGAACCTGCGCGATGAGCGGGCCGAGGCCTTTACCAGCCTGCTGTGGGACGGGGTCTACCAGTATACGTATATCGCCAGGGCGACCACCCCAGGGCGCTTTGTAGCGCCGCCCGCCAAGGCTGAAGAGATGTACTCGCCGGAAGTCTTCGGGCGCAGCGGGAGCGATATTGTGATTGTGGAGACTGGGAATTGAATAATTTATTTTAGAGACTGAACCACGAAGAACACGAAGAGCGCAAAGGTGCACCAAGGGGTTTTCTCCATTTTGCCTTGGTGCACCTTCGGGATAACTTGGTGTTCTTTGTGTTTAAGGAAATTACTTCACTTCGATGACGACGAAGAAGGGACAGACCGCCTGGTTGCCAAGCGAGATTGCCCAGCTTTCGGCATACCTGCCCGGTTGACCGGGAGCGACCATGCTGATGGTGATCGGCAGGTTCCAGCCAGAATTGATCGTAGCAGGCAGGTCGAATACATCTGGACCGGTGTTCAGGATGACGTTGTTGAACGCGCCCTGGAAGCGGACGTCATACTCATTTTGATCCCAGGGGTCATCGCCAGTGTTTTGCAAGACCCAGGTGGTTACGAACGGCTGATTGGGCGAGAAGGCAGTCAGATCCTGCGGAGTCTGTGAGAGCAGGCTGCAATTGCCAACCGTGGGCGGGTTCTCCGGGGAGACTGCTGGTGGCGATGGGGGCGATTCCACCACCGGCGTGTTTTCAGTGTTCTGGGTATAGACGAACGAGGTAGAGACCCATGCCACCCCCTCCGCAGAGATGGTGGCAGTAGGCACCACCACCTGCCACCATAATCCGTCGGTGCTCTTGCCGCTCACCTCGGCGGTAGCCCCTGGCGGGGCGACGCCATACACCAGGTAGTTCGTCCCCGGTCCGCTGCGCACATTAATGAAATCCAAGGCGGTAGCGGTGGCCGCGCCCGGAGCCGGGGCAGGCAGGGAAGCGGTGGCAGCTTGTTGCGGCGTGGCGATCACCTGGACGTCATCCACGTTGGAGGCCTGGACATACTCGACATCCACCCAGCCGTAACCCGCGCCGACAACGGTCGGATCTATCCGTACCACCCACCACTCTCCATCTGAGCTGACGCCAATCACCCGGCCGCGGACGCCAGCCTCAGCCACGCCATAGGCAGGGTAATTGTCTGCCGGACCGCTGCGTACAAAAGTATTGACCAGCGCCAAAACCTGCGGGTCCGCCGGACCCGGTGGGACCAGCTTGGTGGTTGACGGGACGGGTGGCGTGGGCAGGACCGGTACGTTGCCGATACCGGTCGCCGTCACCCATTCGGCGCTGACCCAGCCGTTACCATCCGGGGCGGGCGGCACGCTGACCGCCCACCAGGTCCCCTCCTGGTTCCTGCCGGTCACCAGGGCAGACCGGCCTCCCAACAGCGCCCCATAGACGACATAATTCTGCCCGGGACCGCTATAAATGAAGGTGTTGTAGTTCGCCACTGCGGAGGGCTGACCGGCTTCTGGGGTGGGAACGACCGCGTTGGGCACATCTGCAGCGGGGGTCGGTCCGGGAGCCTGGGGCAGATCGGTCGGCTCCGGAGCCTGGGTGGGGGGCGGCGGAGCGTTTTGGGTGAGCTCTGCCATGGCGGTCTGCACCGCCTGGGTCTGAATGGCGCCCGTATCCGCGGTGGGAGGCGGGGTGGATTGTTCGCTGCAGGCGCTCAGCACAAGGCTGAGCAGCAAAACCAGGCCAATAAATCGTAAGGCTGAAGGGTACAGTCTGTGGGATGGTTTGGCGTGCATGGTTTCTCTCCTTGTCGTTTTTTTATTGTAGCATGAGTAAGGGGTATTTTGATAGCCGAATTGCAGGGTTGGTAGATTGCCGCGAATTGCTGATACCAAAGGGGAGCAGCGGTTTGGGCTCCGCTCCGGGCACGCGGGAAGACCTTCAAGAGGGTAAGATCGGTGATATGATTCATCACCGGGTGAAGCGAGAGACTATGCAATTCATTAAGAAAAGGCCCTACCTCATCCCCTTGACCTGCCTGATCCTTGTTACGGTGTGGCTACGGATTGCCAACCTGGGCTATTCAGACTACCAGGGAGACGAGATCAAGGCGCTGGCAACCCCCCTCTCTGGGGAGAGCATGGGGGATTTCTTGCTGGAGCAGCGTAAAGGCCCGGTTCAGTTCCTGCTCACGTATGGGATTAAACTGGCGCACCCTTCGCTTAACAACCAGTTCCTGACCCGCCTGCCATTTGCCCTGGCGGGCATCCTGGCAGTCTATTTGTTTTACCGGCTGGTGGCGTTGAACTACGGCGCCCGAACCGGATTGATCGCCAGTTTCTTCTTATCGATCAACGGGCTGTTTATCGGGCTTTCCCGGATTGTGCAGTACCAGGCTATCGTAATTCTCCTCTCGATCCTGGCTTTGTACGGGTTCTCCCTGGCAGTGCAATCCAAACGCTGGAAGATCGTGGGGCTCTACACCGGTTTCATCTGCTGGGCGATTGCCATCCTGGCTCATTACGACGGCATCTTCATCGCCCCTTTCGCGATCTACCTGCTTACCCGTTGGTACGCCAGCGAGGTGCAGCTATCCAGAGGCAGGCGCTGGGTGCACATCAGCCTGCCGGCACTGCTGTTCGTGCTGATCCTGCTGGCATTTTTCATCCCGTTTTTCAGCACGCTGGAAGAAGGGACGCTGGAATATTGGTCGACCAGGATCAGTGGGGACGAGATTCAAGCGGGAATACCCAGCTCGGTATTCACTTTCAATTTGTATAACCCCTTGCTGGCAATTTACCTATACGCAATCATGATGGGGTTTTCTCTGTTCAAGCTACGCCAGACCTACCCCATCTGGCTGTGGCTGGCTTTCCCGTGGCTGGTGCTTGAGGTGGCGATCCGCGACCCCGGCACGCATATCTATACCTACCTGCTGCCGGCAGCGATCCTGGTTGCATTCGGAGTGGTGGCCGCCGAAGCGCTGCTTGGCAGGCTGCTGGGTGCGAGAGCGAGCAAACGGGCGGTCATCGGCGGACTGGCTGGGGTGTTCATTTTCCTTGGTATGGTAGGGCATTTAATATTCATCGACCATACCCCTGAATATCCCTGGGAACAGCGGCGGATTCTGCTGTGGACGGTTGGCGCTCCAGACACCCGCTACCGGTTATGGGGCTTCGGTTTCCCGTATAACCGGCAATGGAAAGAAATCGGCAAGTATGTCACCACCCGTGAAAATAACGGCTTCTACGCCACCAACGAGAACAAATCCATCGCCGGGTATTTCATCCCGTACCCGTTCGATATCAACCGCTCCGGCTATTACATCCATATCCTGCACCCGCAGAGCCTGCGCGAGCGCCTGGCGGACGATAAGATTCGCTACTGGATGAAAACTTATCCACCAGAAATAACCTTTGAGAACGAAGGCCGGACTGTGGCGGAGATCTACCACATGCCTGCTGGCAATATCGAGGAGCTCCGGGCGCAGGGATACTAACCCCCGTAATCAAGAATTATTGAACTTCATATGAACAAATCGCATATACTTACCGGGCTGGCTTTATTGGGGGTTCTTCTGGCGCTATCGCTGCCGCGCCTGGGTGAGCTTGACCGCTTTGTCACCCCGGATGAACCCAAGTGGCTGATGCGCTCGGCAAACTTCTACCACGCCCTGAGCGATTTTGACCTGAAGAACACCTACCAGCACGAACACCCCGGGGTTACCGTAACCTGGGCGGGGTTAGGGGGCTTTTTACGGAGATACCCACAATATGTCGAGATCAGACCGGGACAGGTGGAGCGCGCCGAGAAGCTGACAAATTTCTTGCGCAATCACAAGATTTCCCCGATAAGAATCCTGGCTGCCGGGCGATTCTACATGGTGATCTTCATCATCCTGACCCTTTCGGCCGCCTTCCTGGTTAGCTCCAGGTTGCTTGGGCTGATGTCTGCATTAATAGGCTTTATGCTGATTGCACTCGACCCTTTCTTCGCAGCCCTTTCCAGGCTGCTGCACGTGGATGGTCTGGTCAGCGCTTTGATGTTGCTGTCTGTCCTGGCGTATCTGGCATATCTCTACACCGGACGCAGGTGGTTCTTTATACTCATCTCGGGGATCTCCGCGGGCTTAAGCTGGCTGACCAAGTCGCCGGCATTTTACTTGCTGCCATTCATCGGATTGATCTCTTTGCTAGAGCTAGTTTTTAGCATCCAGCGCCAAAAAGGGACCCAACGTGTTACAACTCGCTGGGTGGCAAGGGAGATCTGGAAGGGCGTGGCACCTGCCCTGGGCTGGTTGGCGGTTGCGGGCGCTACATTCATCCTGCTGTGGCCTGCGATGTGGGTGAATCCGTTGGGCACCTTGAAGATTATCTTCTCCCAAGCAATGGTCTATGCCGTGGAGGGTCACGAGAATATCACATTTTTCAACGGGCAGATCTACCCCGTTGGTGATTCCGCCTGGTATTTCTACCCGATCTCTTTTGTATGGCGCACATCGCCGGTTGTCCTGATCGGGCTCGGGCTAGCCGGGATAGGGATGGTTTTTCGCAAGCGTCTGAGTTTACCCGCTCAGAGAACCCGTGTGGTGGGTTATCTAAGCCTCTACGCGATAATTTTCCTGATCATGAT
Source organism: Anaerolineae bacterium (assembly GCA_041301185.1). GTDB lineage: Bacteria > Chloroflexota > Anaerolineae > Anaerolineales > UBA4823 > JAQBDA01. The sequence goes on along the minus strand of JBFYSV010000260.1, from coordinate 748 downwards.
GAGCCTGGGAGATAAAAAATTCGACCGCTACCTGCTGCCAGCGCACCTGGCTTTGGACCTGGTCGCAGGATATGGATGGGTAGTGCTGGCAGAGACGCTGTTCATCCGGCTTTCAGATCGAATCTCCCTGGGGAGCAGGCGTGTGGGGGTGATTTTGATGTACAGCAGCGTGATTGTTTGGCAGCTCAGCGGTGTCCTGCAGACCTACCCGTATTACTTCAACTACTATAATCCTCTGCTCGGGGGCAGCGCCAAGGCAGGCGAGGTGATGATGATCGGCTGGGGGGAGGGTCTTGACCTGGCTGCCGACTACCTGAATGAGCTACCCTCAGCGGAGAAATTACGGGTCGTCTCCTGGTATGGGAACGGAAGCCTGTCATACATTTTCAAAGGGCAGACCATCAACATGGAAGTGGACATGACCCTGAAAGACCTGCGCAAGGCAGATTATGCGGTATTGTATATCAACCAGGTGAAGCGCCAGCTGCCCAGCCGTGAGATTTTACGCTACTTCGAAGACCTATCCCCGGTCCACGTGGTCTTTATCGGGGGAGTGGAGTACGCCTGGATCTACGATATGCCCTGAGATTATCCTGGCAGACAAATTGAGATAAGGATTTTTATGCTTTTTTGGCACCGAAATTGCGTTTTGAGGGCATAATCGGCTGAAAATTAGGCTTTTGCGGTGTTCTTAAAGGTATTACAAGCCAGATTTCGGGCCGAATTGATGGCAGAACTGCCTAAAATG
>JBFYSV010000259.1:0-6296 GCA_041301185.1 Anaerolineae bacterium | reverse complement strand
GATTTTCCATGAAATTAGAAACCTGGGCGGGGCTTGTAGACCAGGGGCGGGCGCAGGTCAGAAGCCAGCTCGTTGAGGTGGTCAAAGGTCGCCGGGTCCAGGTCGATGTGCAGGACCTCCGCAATCACCTGGGTCCAACCGTGGACAAAATACAGCCAGCCGTCTTCGATGAACAAATTGCGGCTCTCTTTTTGAGCCATAGCCTGGTGCCAGAAATCCAGCTCGCCGCGGTAGTTGATCTCCCAGGCGATGCCATTTAGGGGAAAGATGCCGTGATCGGTGATCGGCGAGCCGGGGGAGTCTTTGCCCATCCCGGTGGCGTTGACCACCACAGTCCCTTCGGGCATGCTGGCCATGATCATGTCATTGACCCGCGGATCAGCGGTGTGGACGTAGATGAACTCGATATCGGTCTCCAGGGTGTCGACCATGGCTTTCATTCCCAGCAGGCGGCCTTCGGAGCGATTGGTGACGATGAAGCGCCGCGGGCGGTCAGCTTTTTCTTTCTTGTTGATGAAGTGCAGCGCCATAGCTTTGCCCGACCCGCCTGCGCCAAAGCACAGGAAATCTGCGCCGGTGCGTCCGAAATAGCCTACTTCCAGGAAGGCATCCAGGCTCAAGCCGGAAGTGATCGGGTCCTTGGCGTGCGCCCACAGCCCGTCCTCACGCTTGGAGATGCTGGAGGTCTCGCCGGTCAGCTGGGAGGACGAGTGCAGGTGGTCGAACATATCCCGGGCGGCATCCAGCAGATCGATTTTGTGGGTGGTAACCAGGGCGCCCAGGGAGAGCGGGTCGTACTTCATCTGGGCGACGGTCTGCCGGTAAGCTTCGGGTTTATCGTGCGGCACATGGTCGATGCCTTCGATAACCACTTGGGGGCGACCCAACGCTTGCATCCAGCGCGGGAAGACCTTCATGATCGAAGACTGCTTGGTGGTTACACCGACGAAATAGAAGGTGGGGACGGTTTTGGTGACAATCGGGTAGGGGCTTGCGTTCATTGCGGATAACTCTCCTTATGAGGGCAATGTGGCTAGAGTGGGGAGGTTTGAGGCTGCCTAGGCTGGTTTGGCATTGTTGACTGCCTCCACAAAGGAGCGGGCAGTGGCGGTGATATCGTCAAAACGCCCGGCTTTGGCCCAGGCGGTGGGGCAAAGGTTGCTGCCCGCGCCGACAGCAAACACGCCGGCGGCAAACCAGTCGGCAATGTTTTCAACATTGACCCCACCGGTCGGCATCATGGGGATGTAGGGGTAGGGGCCGCGCAGGGTCTTGATATAGTCCGGTCCGACCAGCGAGCCGGGGAATATCTTGACAACATCCGAGCCGTAGCGATATGCCTGCATCACCTCGGTGGGGGTCAGGGCGCCGATCATCACCGGCAAACCGGTGGCGACCATTGCTTCGGCTAAGGTCTTCTCGCAATGCGGGCTGACCAGGAAATTCGCTCCCGCCTGGACCGCCTCGGCTGCCTGCTCGGGCTCGACCAGCGTGCCCATGCCAAGCATAATCTCCTGCCCATATTTTTGGGCTAAAGAATGAACCACTTCTGGGGCGTTGGGGGTGGAGTAGGTGATTTCGATACCGTACACACCGCCTGCCATCAGGGCATCAACCATTTTCAGGGTCAGCTCGGGGGATGGGCCGCGGATGACCGCCAGCAAGCCGAGCTGTTTGATTTTGGCGAGAGTCTCAGTTTTTGTCATCAGTCGATCTCTTTTCTTTGAGTTAGGTTCAGGTTATCCAACCCGGAACTGGGGCTCGTCGCCGCGCAAGACTGCCAGGCAGTCATGCGTAGCCATCCAGCCCATGGCACGGGTGGCGCCATCGGTGTGGGCACCCATGTGGGGGGTGGCAAGGAGGCGCGGGTGGTTGAGCAGGGGGTTGTCTGTGGCGGGCGGCTGGTTGGAGAATACGTCCAGAGCCGCGCCGCGCAGCTGACCTGAATCCAGGGCGGCAAGCAGGGCGGCTTCATCGACCAGCTCGCCGCGAGCGGTGTTGACCAGGAAAGCGCCCGGTTTCATCGCCTGCAGGAAGGCAGCGTTGACCATGCCACGTGTTTCGCTGGTGAGCGGGCAGTGTAGGGAGAGGAAATCGGCCTGGGAGGCCAGTTCTTCCAGGGGGAGCAACTTCACACCCAATTCAGCAGCCCGGCTTTCGGGGGTGATTGGGTCGTAGGCGAGCAGGGTGCAGTCGAAACCGCTCAGGCGGCGGGTTACCTGCTGCCCGATCGAGCCAAACCCGACCAGCCCGACCGCTTTACCTTCCAGCGAGACGCCTGCCAGGCGCGGCCACTCGCCGGAACGGGTAGCTGTTATGGCGGCTGGGATGTTGCGCGCCAGAGAAAGGATCAGACCGACTGCCAGCTCAGCCACGGAGACGGAGTTTGCGCCGGGGGTATTGGTGACCACAATGCCCTTGTCGCGGGCTGCCTGCAGATCAACCGCATCCACGCCCACCCCATAACGGGCGATGACCTTCAAGCGGTCTGCGGAGGCCAGGGCGGTGCGATCGATGGCATCCAGCCCGGCGATATAGCCATCGATGCCTGGTAGAAGTTGTGCCAGCTCATCTGCTGAAAGAGGCTTACCACTTACGTTATAGACGACCTCACCAACTTCGTTCTCTAATGCCGCCCGCAGTGGGGCATCGTTTTTGGCGAAGGAGGTGGGCGTCACCAGGACGCGCATCTGTTTCAGGTCGGCGGGCATTAACGGGCCTCCGGCGGCAGCCAGCGGGGGTTATCGACGATGGCTGGCGCGCCGCCAGAATCCAGCACCAGCTTTCGAAATCCCTGGACTTCGATCGAGCCGTAATCGTGCCCGGCATCCCCGGGATAGACGAAGAATGTGACCAGGTCTTCCGATGAACTGGAGTTCACCGAGCGGTGCGCCCAGCGCGGCGGGACGTAGAGCACCTTCTGCGGGGAGAGCGGCTCAACAGCCCACTCGCCTTCCGGGTTCTCCATGACCATATAGCCTTCGCCGCGCAGGCAGTAATACACTTCGCCGGTATCCAGGACAGTGTGGAAATGTCCTTTGGTCATATAATACTCGTCGCCCACTTTGCCAGGATGGACGATGGAGATGCCCTGGAGCAGCTCGCCAGCGACCTCCGGGCGGCGGATCTCGTAGACTTCGTAGAGCACCTGGTCGTTGGCTTCCAGCATGTGCTGGTAGGTGTTCTGATCCAGAAATTGGCTCTTCATGCTGGACAGGCGGCGCACGATGTGGCTATCATGCTGGCTGAGCAGGATATCCTCACCGTGCAAGACATCGAAGGTGAAGGGGTAGTGGGTATCTTCTGGCATATTAGCTCCTCGGGTGAGCGCATCAAAAAAGGATTGGAACTCACACAATCCGGTTAGATTGCCGGGTCGAAGACAACTTTGAGAGCACTTCGGTCTTCTGCCAGGGCAAATGCCTGGGCTACCTGGCTGAAAGAGAAGCGAGCGCTGATCATGGGCGAAAGATCGACGCGACGGGAAAGGACAATCTCGGCTGCCTGCCAGCAATCGTAGGTGCTGCAGGCGGTGGTGCCGGTGACGACCAGCTCTTTATAGTGGACAGTGTTGGAGTTAAAGGTAATCGTTGGGCGGTCTTTGGGCAAGCCGCCGAACAGGTTGATCCGCCCGCCGATGGCAGCTAAATCAAGGGCTTGCTCCTGGGCGCGATGGGCGGGGGCGGCTATCAAGATCACATCCGCGCCGCGGTTGTGGGTCTCTTGCATGACGGCTTGCGCCAGGTCTTCTTCTGTCGGGTTGACCAGGCGGAAATCACCGAACTGGCGGGCTTGAGCCAGCCGGTCGGGGAGAAGCTCGCTGAGGATGACCCTGCTGGCGCCGCGCAGCTGAGCCAGCAGGGCGTGCATGATACCGATCGGTCCTGCTCCCACCACCAGGACGCTATCGCCGACATGGACGTTGGTTGCTTCCTGACCGCGCAGCACGCAGGCGAAAGGCTCGATCAACGCGGCTTCGGCAGGGTCCAATTCCTGTCTGATGGGGATCAGGTTGCCCTGGCGGATGGCGGCAGCCGGAATCCGCATGTACTCGGCAAACGAGCCGTCCAGATTGATCCCAACGGCGGTGTAATTTGCGCATAGATTATTACGCCCGGAGATGCACTCCGGGCAATGCCCGCAGCCCATATTGGGGGCGATGAAGACGTGCTGCCCGGGCTGCAAGCCGGTCACATGGGCGCCCACCTGGACGATCTCTCCTGCCACTTCATGCCCGGGGATGCGCACGGTGCCGGGCTGGTACATGCGGTGGGCGCCGTGGTAAATGCGCAGGTCAGTGCCGCAGATGCTGGAGCTGCCCACTTTGAGCAAAGCCTCATCGGGGGCGATCTCAGGCAGGGCGACCTGCTCCAGGCGCAGGTCTTGCGGACCGTGATAAACGATGGCTCTCATATCCTGGGTGCTCATGGGGTTACAGGACCTCGTTGAGATAGACCGGGCGCTCTTCCAGGAAGGAGCGGGTGCCAGCCAAGACCCCCGCCACTGCCCAGCGCCCTTCCGCACCGCCTACCTTGGGGGGCGTGCCGGTGAGGCTGGAATCGACAAAGTGCTCCATCTCGCGGATATAGCCCCAGGCGAAGCGTTCCGGCCAGGTGCGGTAGATGGGAGTGATCAGTCCCTGGTCGCGATCGGTACAGATGAGCACCGCCTGACCTTTCAGCTCGCCAATCTGCAGGATGCCCTTTTCGCCGACGATCTCGACCCGGGCGTCGTAGCCGTAATCGCACGGGCAGACGCCGCTGATGCTGCCCAGCCCGCCGTTCTCGAAGCGGATATTGACCAGGACGTTATCGTAGAAATTGGGTGTATCCACGTTGCGGGCAGCGCCTTTGAAGTTGGCGACCTCCACATAGACACGCTCGTAGTTCGAGCCCATCAACCAGCGGACGGTGTCCCAGTCGTGGCTGTTGACTTCCGCGAGCATGCCGTTGGAGGTGGTCAGGTCACGCGCCCAGGGCGGCGGCAGGCCGGGGCCGTGGGTGAGGGACTTGATCAGCATCGGCTGCCCGATCGCCCCGGCCAGGATACGGCGCTCGGCTTCCGCAAACTCCGGGTCGAAGCGGCGCATAAAGCCCAGCTGAAGGATCACTCCGTTTTGGGTGGCAGAGTGGATGATCGCATCGCACTCCTGGAGGTTAAGCGCCATGGGCTTTTCCAGGAAGATATGCTTGCCCGCACCGGCAGCCGTGAGAGCCAGGTCTTTGTGGGTAAAGGTAGGCGTGGTGATCACCACGGCATCGAATTCAACGTTTTGGATGGCTTCGACCAGGCTGGTGTAGTAGCTCTGCACGCCAAATTGCTCCGCTGTCTGGCGCAGAACATCCGGGATGGGATCAACGATGGCAACCAGCTCGGCTTTTGGGGTGTGGTGAACCAGCGAATTGGCGTGGACTTTTGCAGCTCGTCCAGCGCCAACCAGGCAGACACGTAAGCTATTGGGCATTTGTACTCCTTAAGAGAATCTCGGGCAGGCGAGCGATTGTAATCCTGTCATTACAAGATTATATATGATATCCAACATTACGTCAAGAGAATTTTACGGGCAGGTTATGTTAAAATACCGGCAGAATGAGGCCATTTTGAGATTGCGAGGGGTTATTATGACGGATGAAAAACCTGATATCCATGATATCGCCGGTCTGCTGGAATCGCCCGAGATCGATCAGGACGAAATCCGCCAGGCAGTGCGGCAGATTCTGATCGCGATCGGAGAAAACCCCGACCGGGAAGGTCTGAAGCGCACGCCGGACCGCGTGGCGCGCATGTACGACGAGCTGTTGCAGGGCTACCGGATGGACCCGGACACTATCCTGAACGGGGCGCTGTTCGAAGAGAATTACGACGAGATGGTGGTGGTGCGGGATATCGAGTTTTACAGCCTGTGCGAACACCATATGCTGCCTTTCCTGGGCCGCGCCCACGTGGCTTACCTGCCGCGGGAGAAGATCGTCGGGTTATCCAAAATCCCCCGGATTGTGGATATGTTCGCCCGGCGCTTGCAGGTGCAGGAGCGGATGACCCGCCAGATCGCTGAGTTCCTCAATGAGCAGGTGCACCCGTGGGGAGTGGCAGTGGTGATCGAGGGCTTGCACCTGTGCGCTACGATGCGCGGTGCGAAGAAGCACGACGCCCGGATGACGACCTCTTGCATGCTGGGTGCGTTCCGCAAGCACCCCCCGACGCGAGAAGAGTTTCTGGCCAACATCGCCCGGGGTTCGAATCCTATCCTTTAAAAGTTGTTGGACTTACGCAGTTCGGGGGGATTGGGGGTGTTT
>JBFYSV010000256.1:0-11978 GCA_041301185.1 Anaerolineae bacterium | reverse complement strand
CCAAAAAAATATATGACATTCGGCAAAAATCAAACCTATCCATTGGCATTATTCTTCACAAATATACTATGATATACTCGATTGAGTTGCTCCTTCGGGTGGCAATTCGATCCGGATTTAGGAATAATTTCATCTTGACCACAGATTATTGAAGAAATGAACTGCGGGAGACCTCAGCCAGTGAATGACGTTATCGCAGCAATTTTAGTTTAGCTTTGGGGGAAGGCGTGATTGATTACATTGACCTAGAAGAACAATACGGAGCGCATAATTATCACCCTCTGGATGTTGTGCTCACAAGAGGCGAAGGCGTTTGGGTGGAAGATATCGATGGGAATCGTTACCTGGATTGTCTGAGCGCCTACTCAGCCTTAAACCAGGGACATGTCCATCCGTCTATCCTTAAAGCCATGGTGTCTCAGGCTCAAAAATTAACCTTGACTTCGCGAGCTTTTCGTAGCGACCAATTGGCCCTGTTTTACAAAGACCTATCGGATGTCACGGGTTTTGATATGTCACTGCCGATGAATAGCGGAGCAGAGGCCGTTGAGACAGCCATTAAGCTGGCTCGCAAATGGGCTTACCAGGTGAAGAAAATTCCTCGCTATTATGCGGAAGTAATCACCTTCGTAGGCAATTTTCATGGCCGAACGATTACCGCAATTTCGTCATCTACAGAACCACTTTACCGGGGCGATTTTGGCCCTTTTACACCTGGCTTTATCAACGTCCCATACGGAGATACCAATGCGGTGGAGCAGGCAATCAATCCAAATACTGCTGCCATATTGGTGGAGCCCATTCAAGGGGAAGCAGGTGTCATCATACCACCCGATGGTTACCTGAAACGTCTCAAGGAAATATGTCTCGCAAAAAATGTCTTATTAATTGCCGATGAGATCCAGACCGGGCTGGGGCGTACGGGAAAGCTTTTTGCTTGCGACCATGAAGGCGTTCGTCCTGATATCCTGATCCTGGGAAAGGCATTATCCGGAGGCTTCTACCCAATCTCCGCCGTCTTAGCAGACCGAGAAATCATGGGCTTGATCCAACCCGGAGAACACGGTTCTACCTTTGGTGGAAATCCCCTGGCAGCTGCTGTGGGTCGGGCTTCGCTCAAAGTTATTCTGGAAGAGAAACTGATTGAGAATGCAGCCGAGATGGGCAACTATTTTATGGAGTATCTTGCTGAAATTCCAAGTTTGCATATCAAAGAAGTACGAGGCAAGGGTTTATTGATCGGAGTTGAGCTAAAGCCTGCTGCGAGAGGCGCCCGCCGGTTTTGCGAGGCACTGAAATCGAAAGGTATTCTTGCAAAAGAAACCCACGAGAATGTCATCCGGTTTGCCCCACCTCTGGTCATAGACCGGGAAAGCATAGATTGGGCAATGCCACGTATCCGAGATGTGCTGACAATGTCATAACAAAGAGGCACCATGCCTCAGAATAAATGATCTACACCGAGGTGAATATGAATATCGGAGTCCCAAGAGAACGGCGGCCTTTTGAGTTCCGCGTAGGCTTATCGCCCTCAGCGGTCAATATGCTCACAAATAGCCAGCATCGCTGTTATGTGGAGCACGACGCAGGATTGGGAGCAGGTTTCAGTGATCAAGAGTACGAACAGGCAGGGGCAAGAATTGTGTATTCTGCCCACGAAGTTTTCGGCCGGGCTGATCTGCTTATCAAAGTAGCCCGTCCCCTCCTGGATGAAATCCATTGGCTTCGTCCAGGCAGCGCTCTGGCCGGTTTGCTCCACCTGGGTTCTGCCCGTCATGATAAGATCGATGCTCTCCTCGAGAACGAAATCACTGCCATTGCTTTAGAGAAGGTCCAGCTTCCGGATGGAAGGGTACCCATCCGCAGACCCCTTGCTCAAATCGGTGGGTTGATGGCTGCCCAGATCGCTGCCAGATTGCTGCAAAATGAGGCAGGAGGCAAGGGTGTGCTGCTGGGCGGCATGGTTGGTGTGCCCCCAGCCGAGGTAGCCATCATTGGTGCGGGCGTTGTCGGCACCTATGCTACACAAGCGTTGCTTGGTTTTGGTGCCCATGTTACTGTGCTGGACAACAACCTGGATGCGCTCCAACGTATATACGAGCGATTCCCAGGTGTTGTGACGATGATAGCGAACCCGATCAAGATCGCCCGGGTATGCACATATGCTGATGTCCTATTGGGTGCGATCCTGGTGCCGGGTGAACGTTCGCCGATTGTGGTAACCCGCGAGATGGTACGATCTATGAAACCCCGCTCCTTGATCATTGACATGAGCATTGATGAGGGCGGTTGTGTAGAGACCTCCCGCCCAACAACCCACGACCACCCAACTTTCGTGGAAGAAGGCGTCATGCATTATTGCGTTCCGAATATTCCGGGTGTTGTCGCCCGAACATCTACCCATGCATATATCAGCGCAGCCCTCCCGTATATTATGGAGCTGGCGAACAAAGGCATTGATGCTGCCATTCAGGACAATCCGGCAATTGCACATGGACTAGATACATATCAAGGCAAGCTCGTGAATCTTTCGCGAGCCGTGCATATGGCGCTGGAGGACTAGACCATGGCAGTCTGGAATAAAACATTCGAATCGCGAATTGTCACGCCCGAGGAAGCAGTCCGTGTGATCAAATCTGGAATGCGGATTTTCCTTACCGGCAACTGTTCGGTCCCACAAAAAATTTTAGCTGCCCTGGTTGATTACGCTCCAGAGCTGGAAAACGTTGAGATCTGCCAGGCGCTTACGATTGGTCCTGCAGATTACGTCGCCCCGGAGATGGAAGGGCATCTGCGGGTCAATACCATGTTTATCAGCGCCAATATTCGCAAAGCTGTGCAAGACGGCCGCGCAGATTTCACGCCCGTCCTCCTCTCGGAATTCCCCCTGCTTTTCAAGCACAACCACTTACCCATCGATGTTGCTCTCATCCATGTGTCACCACCAGACGAGCATGGATTTTGCAGCATGGGTATTGAAGTTGGACTAACCAAAAGTCCTGCAGAGTCTGCCAAGATTATCATCGCTGAAGTTAACCAAAAAATGCCCCGAACGCTGGGGGATTCCTTCATCCATGTCAGCAAATTGAATTATGTGATCCCAGTAGATTACGAGCTGCCCGAGCTGGCAATGGGAGATGAGAGCGGATCAGAGATTATTGAAAAGATCGCAGGGTATATTGCCGATCTGATCCCAGACTACGCCACGATGCAAATGGGAATTGGGGCAATCCCGGACGCGGTTTTAAAATATCTATACGAAAAACGCGATCTTGGTATCCACACAGAGCTGTTCTCCGACGGAGTGATCGACTTGGTCGATGCTGGCGTGCTCACGAATGCCAGAAAAACCCTCCATCCAGGAAAAATCATCGCGGGATTTATTATCGGAACAAACCGATTATATCGGTGGGTCGATGACAATCCGTTAATCGAGCTTCACCCTACCGAGTATATCAATGACCCATTCGTCATTGCTCAAAATGAGCGTATGGTTGCGGTCAATTCGGCGATTGAAATCGACCTGACGGGACAGGTTTGTGCCGATAGCATTGGTCCAAAATTTTATAGCGGTGTTGGAGGTCAGCTCGACTTCATCTACGGAGCATCACGCTCCAAAGGTGGTGTCCCAATCATTGCGTTACCCAGTAAAGCAAAAAACTTCAGCCGGATAGTCAGCATGCTAAAACAAGGTGCAGGAGTGGTTACCTCTCGTAACCACGTGCGTTATGTTGTCACGGAGTATGGTGTCGCCGACCTATATGGCAAAACAATTCGCCAGCGTGCGCAGTCGCTCATCAGCATCGCTCACCCGGAGTACCGCGAGATATTAACACGAGAAGCAAAGGAACTACACTTCTTATAGCTGATCAACCAATTGAAAATTACAGGCAAATCATCTAAAGTATTATGTCACGAAATACAAAAATCGTTGCTACAATTGGTCCAGCCAGCCAGGATGAACAGACCATCCAGAAACTCTTCCAGGCTGGTTTAAACGTTGCCAGGCTGAATTTTTCTCATGGCAGTCATGCCAACCACAAGATTGTCTACAACTGCCTGCGGGATACAGCCAAAAGGCTCAACAAGCCACTGACCATCCTGCAGGACTTGCAAGGACCGAAAATCCGTACCGGCAACCTGCTAAACGGGAGCATTGACCTGAAGCCCGGCGCGAAATTAACCCTGACGACAGATTTTGTTATAGGGGACGAGAAACTGGTTTCGGTCGACTACCCTGGTCTGCCTCATAATCTCCAAACTGGCAACCGGATACTCCTGGATGATGGGCAATTGGAACTGTTGGTGCTCTCGGTTGGGGAGAAGTATGTAGAAACTAAGGTCATCCTGGGAGGCATCCTGAAACCTCACAAAGGGGTAAACCTTCCTGGAGTTGTGCTGGATATCGCTGGATTCACCCAAAAAGATGAAGCAGATTTAGTATTCGGGTTGGAGTTGGGGGTTGACGTCATAGCTGTTTCATTTGTGCGCTCAAAAGCCGATATAGAGACCATCCGCAAGGCAATCCAACGCCATGCTCCGTACAGACAAAGCATTCCCATCATTGCCAAACTAGAACGACCAGAAGCATTGGAAAATCTAGAGTCGATTGTCGAAACGGCAGATGGGGTTATGGTTGCCCGTGGTGATCTTGGCGTGGAAATGTCTCCCGAGGCTGTACCGATAGCCCAGAAAAGAATTATCGAGATGGCTAACCGTCACACAAAGATTGTCATCACCGCCACTCAGATGCTGGACTCAATGATTCACAATCCAAGACCCACCCGCGCAGAAGCATCCGATGTAGCCAATGCTATCTTCGATGGCACAGATGCTGTTATGCTATCGGGCGAGACGGCATCTGGCTTATATCCTGTGCAATCGGTTGAGATGATGAACGCGATCGCCCTGCAAACAGAGAGCTATATGGAGCGGTGGGGGCACTGGCACGGACCGTCTGAGGCGCACGGCTCGACAGATGACACGTATTTCATGACTCTTGCTGCCCGTGAGCTGGCTCACGACCGCAACGTGGCAGCAATCGCAATATTTACAAAAAGTGGTCGGACTGCCTTGCTGATGTCCAAAACCCGTCCTGGCGTACATATCCTGGCGTTCACCCCTGAGCCTGACACTTATAACCGGATGCAGATGTATTGGGGTGTCACGCCCCATCTGGTACCGCACTCCAATACGATCGAAGACATGATCCAGGTTGTTGAGCAGGAGTTGGTCTCAAGCTATTCAATCCGCCCAGGGCAACAAGTTGTGCTGATCTGTGGCTATCCAATCCATGAAATACGACCAACAAACTTAGCGATTTTACATACCGTTGGAAGATAGAACCTTCTTTAGGCTTTCCCTCAACGTATAGCTATGGTCAAGCCAACTGCATATATTCCCGGTCTGCTTCCAACGCACCCTGGACCTCTGGCTCGCTTCTTACCGCTGGCTCCGCACGGGGTAGTTACGGCCTGGCTGAAATCCCTGTTGCCAGACGGTGGGTTAGTGTTGGATCCCTTCGGAGCACAACCCAGGCTGACGATCGAAGCCGCAAGGGCAGGCTACCAGGTAATTGTCACAGCAAACAACCCTGTGACTCGATTTCTATTAGAAATATCTGCCAATCCCCCAGGGGGTGATGAAATGGGTGCGATCCTGGCAGACTTTGCAGCCACTCGTAGGGGTCAGGAACGCTTGGAACCTCATATCCGCGGGTTGTATTTAACCCAATGTGAAAATTGCGGGAGAGAAGTTGAGGCCCAGGCATTTATCTGGGAACGCGAAACGCGCAGTCCAGTATCCAAAGTTTATAACTGCCAGTATTGTGGAGAAAAAGATTATCACCCCACCGACGAACAGGATCTCACCCGGGCAGCTCAATTTGATGCAGACAGGTTGCACCGCTCGCGAGCCCTAGAACGCGTCGCTTCACCGGATGATCCTGACCGGCATTATGTAGAAGAAGCTCTGGAGACCTACCTTCCGAGGGCGGTGTACGCATTGTTCACTCTGATAAACCGGTTGGATAGCCTGTCCCTTCCTCCAATCCAGCGACGCTCTCTCGAGTTGATGTTGCTGGATATTGCTGATTATGGGAATTCCCTGTGGACTTATCCTCCGGGTAGGGCAAGACCGCGCACGCTGGCATTGTCGCCAAAATTCTTCGAAAATAATATCTGGATGGCCTTAGAAAACTCGATCCTTGAATACAAACAAGATTGGGATATGAAATTCTCGTCGCCAATCCCGGTGACAATCTGGCCTGACCAGCCAGCACCACAAGGTGGTATCTCGATTTACGAAGGCCGGCTCAAAGATCTGATTCAACCATTGAAGACTCTGGATATTCGAGCTGTGATGAATATTATCCCACGCCCTAACCAGGCTTTTTGGACACTCTCAGCACTTTGGGCAGGCTGGTTGTGGGGAAAAGAAGCAGTTCGACCGTTTAAGGGCGTGCTCCGCAGGCGCCGTTATGACTGGAATTGGCATAGCGCTGCCCTGCATGCCATGTTTGAAAACCTTAATAGCATTCTCGGAGATGACCAACCCATCTTGGGATTGATAACTGAAGCAGAGCCGGGTTTCCTGTCTGCTTCGCTGATTGCAGCAGAGCTGGCAGGGTTCAGCCTCAGTGAGTATGCATTGCGGGCAGAGAGCGCCCAAGCCCAACTAACCTGGCAAAAACGCTCACCCCAAACAGCAATAAAACGATTTTCCCGGCAGGAGATGTGGGCAGTTGCTGCCCGTTCAACACTACAGCACATTCAGGAAAGAGCAGAGCCTGCCGGTTTTCTTCAGACAAGCTGCGCGGGGTTGATAGCCCTCGCAGAAGAGACACACTTCAACCTGGAATTGACAACTGATATGGACCAACCATTGAAACCAATGGAAATCCAGGCGGAGGTGGCGGGTATTTATGAAAATGCATTCACATACCGGAACGGTTTTTTACGACTGGGTGGGAGTGAAAAGTCATTAGAAGTAGGACAGTGGTGGGTACGAGATACGGAGAAAGTCAGAACCAGCACGATCAAGCCGCTTGCAGATCGGATCGAGATAGAGGTCCTTCGCTACCTGCAACAAAATCCCGCAAGCGGGCAAATCGATATCGACCGAGCTATATGCGCAGCATTTCCAGGTCTCCTGACCCCATCCAGTGAGCTCGTACATATGTGCATTAGCTCTTATGCAGAGCAAAAGCCAGACGGATCAGACCAGTGGTACCTGCGCCCGGAGGACAACCTCCAGAAACGCAGGGAAAATATTGCATCGATACAGGCTGCGCTAATGAAGATTGCCGAGAGGCTGGGATTTTTAACCCAGGCAAGCCAACCACTTGTTTGGCAAGACGAAAACGGGGAGGCAGCCTTAGTATTTTATATCATCACAACAGCAATTATTGGTGATATTATTCATTCCAACCCTTACCCGGCAGGGAAATCAATCCTGGTTATCCCGGCCAGCCGGGCAAATATTGCTTTGTTTAAACAAAAACGCAATACTCTACTCAGCCAGGAGATTACGCGCGGATGGAGGTTCTTGAAATACCGGCATGTCTATCGCTTGCTGGATAACCCTCTGCTCAGTCGGGAGAATTTTGATCACCAATTTACGGTTGACCCGCTCCAGGATATTTCCACGCAAATGCGGCTGCTTTGATTAAATTCAAGTTTGTGAAAGGAATCGATGAAATTCGTCGCGCATTGGTAATGAGGGTTGTGCCCCAGCGCGCATGACCGTCATTGCTCCTGCTGCATTTCCCCAGCGGGCAGCTTTCCAGATTGACAATCCTTCGGTGAGGGCAACGGCAAAAGCCCCTGCAAAAGCGTCCCCAGCCGCAGTCGTATCTACCACGGGAACTTTATAAGCCGTTATTTTCTCGAACCGGTCTCCCTCCACCACCAGGACACCCTGATCGCCTAGGGTGACCACAATTTTCTTCACACCTAATCCACCCAGCACCTCGATTGCGACTTCTGGCGTTTCCTGCCCGGAGAGCAAAGCTAACTCAGTTTGATTGGGTATAAGGTAGTCAACCTGTCCAAGCAACTCGGCATCCAGAAGCTGGGCAGGGGCGGGGTTCAGAACAATCTGCAAATGATGCTTGCGAGCGAGATGGATCGCGTACTCGACGGCCACCAATGGACATTCTAATTGCAGTAAAAGGACAGATGCACCCATAAATGTTTCTTCTGCTGAGGCAATATCATCAGGGGATAATCGGGCATTTGCACCGGATGCAACAACGATCGTATTTTTCCCCAGGTCATCGACCGTGATAAACGCCACACCAGAGGGAGCTTGCTTGTCCTCCATAACATAAGCCGTATCCACACCTGCATTTGTCACCGTTTGGAGCAATTCATTCCCAAACTGGTCACCCCCAACCCTCCCGATCATCTTCACCCTGCCCCCCAATCTTGCTGCAGCTACCGCCTGATTGGCACCTTTTCCGCCTGGATAGGTGCGGAAATCGTAACCAATCACGGTTTCACCAATTTGTGGATGGCGTTGTGTTCGCACCACCAGATCCATGTTCAAACTTCCCACAACCACAATATGGTTAGCCACCCACCACCTCCGGAAGAACGGTGTATTTTATGGCGCTGTTGAAAAACTATTCAGCCAGTCATTGCCCAGGACAAGGACGATATCTACTGAGTTATCAGAGTCATCGTATGCTTTGATGCCGTTCGGATTGATACCCATCAGATCAACGAGATACCGCAACGTGTGCGGCTTGCCGGCATAGTCTTCTACCACAGTCAATGAAACACCTTGTGCCGATTCGCTCACCTCAACCACGTTTACTCCCTGAGAACGCAGATAATCTGCACTACGTTGAGCAAGATCAGGCTGGGAGGTTCCGTTACGCACAGAAACGCGTGCTTCCTCAGCAACCATCTGTTCTATAGCATTGCCAGGTGCCAGTGGACCCAAGGCGCCACTCGTTGAAAAAATCTCATCCCTCAGCAAATGTATTTTATCAATTAATGGGATTAAGATGCTTAAATTGTCGGGGGATTCCCCAAACAAAACTGTGGAGTTGTCAATGACTCCCTGGCGGATATTTTCCTTTGGGATTTGGCTGGCAAGAACAGCCAATTGGGTGGCTGCATCCAATGATAAATTAGTGTGTATCCCAGCTGACAGTTGCTGGTACAGGACCCCAGCTTTGCTAATCAAGGTCGGCAACATGTCTGCACTTAATATCCGGTCCCTGATGCCAAAAATCACCTGCTGCTGCCGGCGAGCTCGGTCAAAATCCCCTCCCTGCGTATACCGAGCCCGGGCATAAGCTAAAGCCCATTCACCCGGCAAGACCTGAACACCAGGTTGCAGTGTTTTCTTTGTAGCCGATCCGGAACCAAGCAGGTCAATTGTGATCGCTTCAGGAACATCAATTTTTACCCCTCCAATCTCATCGATAAAGCTTACGAATGCGCCAAAATCAATCTGAGCGTAGTAATTTATTGGCACGCCCAAAAATTGCTCTACGGTCTTAACCGCCAGCCCGGGACCCCCGCCCGGTAGATTGTAAGCATCTCCCAGGTAATAAGCAGTGTTGATCTTGCCATGCTTGAAGCCGGGGATTGCCACCCAAAGATCGCGCGGCACGGAGAGAATTCCTGCCGTCCGGGACAGCGGATCCAGGGTTAATAGGATCATTGTATCGCTGCGTGAATGTTCGTTCTGAGATTCCCAATCCCTGTAATCCAGACCGAGGAGAAGAATGGTTACCCGTCCAACTCCATCCCAAGGAACGAGGTTGGGCTCGACTTCCGGTATTCCTACCCTGGAGGTCGTTACACCCGATATTTCATTTGCTTGTGGAGTCCCCTGACTTCCTGCCAGTTGAGGCTTGCTCCCATCAACTGGCACTTTAGAAAACATTGTAAGCCTGTGGGTGATGCCAAAAGCCAGCAAACCAATAAATAACGCAACCACTACAATCAAGAACATGCTTCCAGCCCAGATTAAACAGGATCGGAATCCACGCGGGTCTGGTAATTGTTGGATGGCTCGCTTAAACATTGGCTATGGTCTCGAAGAACCGGTCCCCGGCTCAGGGGTAGCTGTTTGGGTGGGAAGATCGGTTTCGCCAACTGTCTCAGTGGGAATCAGCGATGGCGTTGGCGTTAGCGATAGTTCCTGGGTGGGGGCAGGCGTTTCAGTCGGAGCCGTGGTCGGAGAACTCTCCGCGGTTGGAATTATGGTTGGTTGGGCGGTGGGGGATAGAGTGATGCCGACAGTCGCTGTTGGAAACCCGGTTGCAGTTGCCGGAGTCGTTGGAGAGGGGGTCGGCGAGAGGAGATCCACCAGGGTTGCGGTAAGGGTCGTTGTTAGTGTTGGAGTTTCTGTTTCAGGTAGCGGGGTATCTGTGGGGGGATTGCATTGATATGCGGCATATTCCACAGTGGCTTGCAAAGCCGCCTCGTTTGTGTAGGATAAAGCCAGTTCATACTGTGATTGAGCGCTGCACCAATCGCCGCCGCTGGCAAGCTGGTCGGCAAACTGGATCAGGGCTGCCCGGTAGCGCGCCGCTGCCGTCCACCCGGTAGCATCACGCATGGATGGAAAGGCTGATGCTACCAGGCCGAAATAGTAGACAGCCTGCTCAGGATATACCTCCCAAAAACTCGAACCCATCATATAGTACCGCGCCAGGTCGCGTTGGGTGATAGCTTCCACATCCAGCGGACCAATCCGTTCTGCCAGAGTCAGGTCGTAAATGCCGCCTTCCAGGTTACCAGCCTCCCTGATCTTGAGCAAACCGCGGTTTCGTAGTGATCGATAAAGAATTCCATCCACCTCGGCAGCACGGTAAAGGGAATCCGCCTGGCGCAAGGCAAGGATAGCATTCACCGAACCTTCCCAATCGCCCTGCGCATAAAGAGCCTGGATCGAGGAGAACAACGTGTCCACTGGCCGTAGATCGCGGGTTGGGGTAGGTGTCTGTGTTGCTGGAATCGCGGTTGGTGTTGCCGTGGCAGACTGGATTTGAATCACCTGCGCCAGGCTCTCTGCAGCTCCAGGAAAGCTAGGGTCACTACCAAGAATATATTCAAACCTTTGCTGGGCAAGGTCGTATCTTCCCTGTTGCACATCTTGAAGCCCTAACGCATATTGCTCCGCAAGTGAAAAGACCTGACCCGCCACCTGCGTACGCTGCCAGTCATTCTGGGCAGCCTGATACCCACCAACTGCACCCAGCATAGCCAGGGTTAGCATTGTAAGCATGGCAAATCCTAACCATGCAGCCCATATAAGGATCGGGGTGTTTCGGATGGTTCTCGACTTTGGATTTTTTTGTCCCAATTTGCTCATTACAAATACCAGGACGTTATTTTACCTTACCAGGTTCCATCAAATGATGAGCACTATCTAAGCAATCTACCAAACGCATTATGAGGTGTTACCAGCAGCATTGCTGCTCGAAAACACCTCATTACACTTACTTGATAATCTGAGCTAATCTTCCAGAAGGAGAACCTGGAATTACAGGTAACTGTCAGTGACTTCTCGGCAGCAGCGCACAAAATCCAACACGGTTGGCACGCTCCGCATCAACACTGCCATATTCCCTTGCACGGCAATTTTCCGAGTGAGCAGAGCCTGCATAGGTTCTATCTCACCTTGAAGTAACCTGGCATAATTGTCATAAGACGCTATGAGCGTGAAGACCGGTTTTTTGGTTAATTGTTCATCAACCACGAACGCCTCTCTACATTTACCATGCCACAAATCGAGATAAAAGGCAACCGGTTGAGTGAGGCTTCCCCCTGGCGCTATCTGGAAGAGCATATCGCCTTCCCAGTTTTTCGCTACCTGAGCATATTTTTCATCCGTATTGAGCTTATCCATCAATGCCTGAAGCCAGGTTTGTTCCGGGAATTTTGCCATTAAGCTACCTCCTCCCGAGGTAATCATAGCAGATTATCTCAAATATATTTTGGACTTACGCACTTGGC
>JBFYSV010000253.1:0-2518 GCA_041301185.1 Anaerolineae bacterium | reverse complement strand
TAGAAAAAGCAACCCAATGGATTCAACAAACAATAGCAACGGGATAGATCAAACCTACCGCTTACTTGCTCTCTGCGCCCGCGCCGAGGGACATCCCATTTTCTACGAGCAATTAGCCCGTCAAATTGAGGGCTTTACAGCCTGGGGGGAATTGCCCATCCAAGCCGAACTGCATGGGATGGGCCCTCTGCTGTGGCATCATCTCAAAGGGGCCGGCATCTCCATTCCGGCAGAAACAGAACGCGTCCTCAGGGGGCTTTATCTGCGCCATCGCACCTTCAACCGCGTACATGCACAGACACTGGTGGAAATCACCTCGTTATTTGAGCAGGCTGGCATCCAGGCATTGGTGCTCAAGGGATTGGCCTTGGCCTATCAATATTATCCTGACCCTGCTTTGCGCCCAGTGAGCGATATTGACCTACTCTTGAAAAAGGAAGATTTTTTACCTGCCCTGCATCAGCTGGAAATTGCGAAATTTAACGTACGCTTCCCACCCCCGACCTTGAGGCGGCTGCCAAAATCTCTGACAGCGGATTCGTCGCCGCGGGACGGAATCAGTGTCCATGTGGAACTGCATCATTACGATCCCGCGGGCCGGTACGAAAAGGGGAATTCACCCGATCCTGAATTTAATGGTTTTCACGAGCCGCCACAGATCGTAACAATAGATAAGAACATCATTTACACATCAACACCCCTGGAAACGCTCCACTACCTATCAAGGCATCTCGCGAAGCATCTGTTTATTGGAAACACGAATAAACCTGTGCAACTCAAATGGATCGCGGATATTATAAGTCTCGTTGAACGCCATGCCAGGGAAATTGATTGGACTCAGCTGAAACAACAGCATCCGGATATTATCAATCGTCTTGAAATCTTCTATAGTCTGACCCCACTGCCTGAACAACTGGTAAAAATCATTCCCATCAGACAGGTTACACAGCCTGGCGGTCTCAACCAATATCCCCCAGGCTGGCCTCACCAAAGTATCCAGCAATGGAAACAGGTTGGGTTCCTGCGATTCATTTGGCAGGTGTTTATTCCGCCTTCAGATTGGTGGTTACGCCTGCATTATGGTATCAACGAACAACCCTTATTCTGGTACAGGCATATCATCTATCGGATGCAAATTCTCAAGTCGCTATTTTGGGTGCTGATGCACAAGATCGGGGAATTTGTATCGAAATAAAAACTTCCGAGCTCTTGAAGAACCCGGAAGTTTGCCTTCTTACACCAACATCCTGACCGGATTTTCAAGGAACCCCGCCAGCGCCTGCATGAATTGCGCGGCTTCGGCTCCATCGCTGACACGGTGGTCAACGGAGATGGTGGCTTTCATGCGTTAGAAAAACTTCCGAGTTCTTGAAGAACTCGGAAGATTACTTTTCTTACACCAACATTCTGACTGGACTTTCCAGGAACCCTGCCAGCACTTGCACCTTCGGCTGCGCGGCTTACCCTGAAGGGTACGATGTCGGCTCCATCGCTGACTCGGTGGTCAACGGAGATGGTGGCTTTCATACGAAAGGTCATCTGTTATGGTAACCTTTCAAGATCGGCAAGATCCTTGGGCCGTCCGCTCGCTTTCTTGTTCTTCTTGAGATGTTCCAAATCAATCAAGTTGACTTCCACACCGTCCAGTTCATCCACCACTCGCGCCTGATAACACTCATCGAATTCAACGCCAGAAATGAAAGTGGAGATTTCAAGTTTAAGAGGCGGAACACCCATGCGAATAATTTGCTTATCCTTCAGGAATAGTTCCGGCTTAAGTTCGGGGAGATCAAATCCGAAGATTTTCAAAACAATAACGAGCCTTTCCGCATTTTCAGGATGAATGGCAACCCATATATCCATATCTTCTGTAGCACGGGCATATCCATGATAACCAACGGCGTATCCACCGATCAGCAGGTAATGGACATTATGTTCTTTGAGCAATTTCAAGAACTCTTTGAAGTCGAGCGGTAGCACTAGATCCATAATTGATTCTCCGCAAAAGTTCCATATGCTGCAGGCGTTCGCGCGGCGTTTTGGAAAACCAGTATTCCTTATCCTCCCTTTCGGCATCCTCGAATGTCGTCACCGAGAATGCAGTTCTGTCTATCTTGGGAAAGTTATCTTTTATATCCATAAATCAAGTATAGCATAAACAAAAGCCTCCGAGTTTACATACTCTCGGAAATCCGCATTTCTTACACCAGCAGCCTGACGGGATTTTCAAGGAACCCCGCCAGCGCCTGCATGAACTGCGCCGCCTCTGCCCCATCGCTGACTCGGTGATCCACGGAGATGGTAGCTTTCATGCGCCAGCCTGGTTTGACTTGACCACTTTCGACGACCGGAACTTCTCTTGCGGAGGAAATTGCCAATATCGCGGCTTCGGGCGGATTGATGATGGCGATGAAGTCTTCGACATCGTACATTCCCAAATTGGATGTGGAGAAGGTCGAGCCATCCACATCCTCAGGCTTGACTTTGCCTTCACGGGCGCGAGCGGCCATAGTTTTGA
>JBFYSV010000251.1:0-4172 GCA_041301185.1 Anaerolineae bacterium | reverse complement strand
GGTCCGTACACCTTTGACAACCCGCCCCAGCGAAGCTATGTCTCTCCCGCGCCTGGTGCGCTGGATGTTGGAGTGGATGCGTGGATCACTGCCGGTTTCCGGGATGATATGGACCCGGCTAGCATCAACGGGCAGACCTTCACCCTATCTGGCGGGCCGTTTGGCAGCCCCGGCGGGGAAGTTATGTATGACGCCGAGGCCCGCCAGGCCGTCTTTCACCCGGCTGCCCCGCTAGCGTATGCCACCACCTATACCGCCACCCTGACCACCGCCATCCGGGATGCCTCCGGCGAGCCTCTTCCAGCAGCCGTGCAGTGGTCATTTACCACTGCCTCCCGCGACCTGCCGCCGGAGCCGGTCGCCTTTTCTCCGGCGCAGGGCGGGCAGGGCGCTCCCCTCAACCCGGTCGTGTCGGTTGCCTGGGATGTGCCGCTCAATTCTGCCGCGCTGGACCCGGCCGCCTTGACGCTTTCCCCGCTGGGGGGCAGCCCGCTAAGCGGCGTGACGGGCTATGACCCCGCCTCGAATACGCTGACCTTTACCCCCGCCTCGGACCTGCTTCCAGACCGGGTATATATCGCCACGGTCGCCGCAGGCATTGCCGATGTAGATGGCAACCTTACCCTGGGCGAGATCAGCTGGGCTTTTCGCACCGGCGCCCATCGCGCTGAAAGCCTGGCTTTTACAGGTAGTTTTGCCGACGCCGGTCGAGACGAGGACGGAAACGGGCTGTATGAAGAACTGGTGGTGCGGGTGGGCGTGCAGATGGAAAGCGCGGGCGCCTACCACCTGGCAGGTCGTTTGGAGGACGCCTGGGGCGAGCAGATCGGTGCTGCCGCGCTGGGGGTTGATTTGCCAGCCGGGATGAGCTTTGTCGAGCTGCCCTTCCCGGGCGCCCAGATCGCCGGGCACGCGGTGGATGGCCCCTACCTGGTGACGGGATTGAGCCTCTACCTGGACGGTGCTCCCGGCGGGGCAGCTGTGCTCCAGGACGCGCACCGCAGCATGGCCTACTTAGCCAGCCAGTTTGAGACGCCGCTGCACTTCTCGGCCCTGCCTGACCTGCGCCTGATGCCGAATGAGACCCTGCAGCCTGCTTTCAACGTGCGCAGCTACGCCCAGCACGCCAGCCTGAACCCCGACCAGCTGAGCTACCTGATTGTGCGCAACAGCCAGCCAGGCGCGGGTGTGACCCTGGAGAGCGATGGCAGCCTCACCGTCCAGCCCCAGGAAGGCTTTAGCGGAGTCGGTCAGGTGGCAATCGAGGTCAGCGATGGGCAGGTGGCGGTACAGGACACCTTCCAGGTGAGGGTGGGCTGGGCCTCCCAGGTCTACCTGCCGGCAATTGCCAGCAATAGCCTGGGTACCAGCCAGGCTGTCGAGCGGGATTACTGGCGGATTGCAGTGAAAGAAAACTGGGACGACGTAGATGCCGCCTATCCCAGCTGGGTTCACGGTTGGGGTATTCTGTCGGAATATCCTGGTTACTCCTGGGGACCGCGCGACTGTGCGGCTTACTCCGGGCAGTACAGCGGCTGGGCTTTTGGCAGGCGCAGCTTTGGCGTGGAGCCACTGCCGTGTGGTGCGAACTACCTGGACGCGGGGCGCAGCACCTCGGTGACCAGACCGGATGACCCCTACCATAACAAGGTCGTGAACCTGGAGTTTGCTGCGGCTGCCGAGCTGCGTATGAAGGTGCTGACCGACCTGGAAGAAGGCGACCAGGTCTGCGCGCTGGTTGCCCAAAATGGCCAGTATGGGCTGGAGGATTATTTCGGCGCCTGCCGCACCGGACAGACCAACGGCTGGGAAGACCTGGTGCTGGACCTGGCAAATGTGCCCACGCTGGGCAACCTTTTGGGGTACAAAGACCTGCTCGTGGCGCTGGATTTCCAGTCGGATGCTTCAGGCTCCCGCCCGTTTGGGGCCTATGTGGACGACCTGCAGGTGCGGGTATGCCTGCGCGGCTTACCGTGCAGCCCGGCAGACGCCCCTGCGCCCGTCCCGGTGGCGGGCAGTGTTGGCGGCGGCTATACAATCCCGGAGTACACCAGCGTTGAAACAGCCCTGGGAGTAGAGTCGGACGGGCGCATCCACGCCTTGTGGACGGGTGAGCTGGCTTACCTTGATGAAGACTATACCCGCAAGAAATTTGTGTTCTATTCCACCTCGACGGATGGCGTTCACTGGACACCGGCCCAGGCGATCAACGACAGCGGAATGACGCCAGCCCTGCTGGTGGATAACACCCGCCATATCGTCCACCTGATTTACCAGGGTCTGGATGGCCTGGTGCACCACACCGTCTCGGGTGGGGTTGTCTCTCCAGCCCAGATAATTACATCTTCCGGCGGCAGCCCGAAGGTGGCGCTGGACCCAGCCACCGGTTACCTGCACATGGTCCGGCTGGAGGGCTACCTGTTCGACGCCGGTATCAGATTGGAATACCGCACCCGCACTCTGTACGCCTACTGGGATGGCTCGCGCTGGTCTGCCCCGCTGCGCCCGATCAACAACCTGGACACGGGTAAACCCAATCTGGCTGTTGCTCCCGGCGAGGGGGTGATGCTGGCCTGGTTCCAGGATTGGCAGGCAGGGATGAGCGGGGGCACCGGCGCGGATGCGCCCCGCCTGGCGCGGACTGCTTACGGACCGGGGCTGGGCGAATTCCCCTTACGCCAGGCTGTAAGCGGCTATTACCCCGTTCCCGAGAACGATGAAGATCTCCTGCTCGTCTACACAGGAGTGGGTGGGAAGTTCTACCTGGTCACCAATCACTTTATGTGGCCCACCCACTCGCGGGTATATCGCTATACCTGGGAAAACGGCGTCTGGTCAGAACCCACGGACGTATCGGGCAATACCCAATCTTATGCGTATCCCTGGTACGTGGGTGTGGCTGCCAGCCAGTCGAAGGTTGTCTACCATTACAAGATCGACGGGGTGAGCATGCTGCGGGTTGAGACAAACGGCGTCTTGGGTCCGCCCGAGAACCTGGATACCTATATCGCCGGTTTGGGGTATGCGGGTGTCTACTCGGTGGTGGTGGACGAATCCGGTCAGGTGCACCTGCTGGTCGGGAAGGATGGGGAAAGCAAGCTATATTACCTGCGCCGGTAAAGGAGTTGGTTTGGCAGATTGCCGCAAACTAAACGAATGCAGTGTAGAGACGTCCCGCCGGGACGTCTCTACACATACCGCACTTCTTGTGTTTCTTCGCGCTTCGGTGAGAACTGCCCTTTGACTGCGCAGCATAGAGTGCTGCTCCGCCCCTACAAAAAACTCTGCGCTCTCTGTGACTCTGTGGTGAAAATCGGGCGGAGCAAGGGTAGCCTTTCCAGGCTGGCGCGTCTCTTCTGCTCCGCCCCTACAAAAACTCTGCGCTCTCCGCGGTGAATAACTTCACCCTTGAATCAAGAACAGCTCGGTTTGCGGCCTGCTCAGGTACACCGTCTCCGCCTCGGTCACCAGCACATCTTCCTCCAGCCCGATATAGCCATAACCCGGCACCATCAGGCCCGGTTCAATGGTGTAGACCTGCCCGACTTCAATCGGGTAGTAGGGCGTCTCGCCGTAGCGCTCCCAGGCCGGGCCGAGGATGCCCGCCCCATCGTGGACGGTGCGCCCCAGGTGGTGCCCGGTGGCGTACTGGTACTCGGGGTAGCCGCGCTCCACCAGCAGGCCGCGGGCGATGGCGTCGATCTCGATCCCGGGCACGCCCGGCTTCATCGCCAGGCGGGCGGCTTCGGTGGCCTCAACGATCGTGGCAAAGCCCCTCTGCACCGCCTCGGGCGGGGCGCTCTCCCCCGGCCCCAGCACGTAGGCCATGCGCTGGATATCCGAGCAGTAGTCGTTGCACTTGACGCCGAAATCAAAGTGGACCAGCTGCCCGGGTGCGATCTTGATCTCGGTCGGGCCGGCGTGACCCACCGGCGAATCCGGCCCGGCGTTGACCGCCGGACAGTGGGCCGCCTCCCAGGCGGTCTGCAGGCCCTCCACCTCCACCAGGCGGTGCATGAATGCCGCCACCTCGATCTCGCTCATCCCGGGCTTGAGCATGCCCAAGGTCTTGGCGTAGATCTGCTCGGTGCGCTGGATGGCCTCCAGGACGAAGCGCACCTCCATCTCGGTCTTGCGGCTGATCAGGGCGCCGATCACCTGCTCGGCGCTCA
>JBFYSV010000249.1:0-3343 GCA_041301185.1 Anaerolineae bacterium | reverse complement strand
TCAACAAGGGGCACCTGGCGCGGGCTGCCCTGGAGGCTACCGCTTACCAGACCCGCGAAGTCCTGGACGCCATGGAAAGCGACTCTGGGGTGCAACTCAAAGCCCTCAAAGCTGATGGCGGCATGGTTGGCAACGACCTGCTGATGCAATTTCAGGCGGATATCCTCGGCGTTCCGGTCGAGCGTCCCAAGGTTGCCGAAACCACCGCCCTCGGAGCAGCTTATGCCGCCGGGCTGGCAACCGGTTTCTGGAAGAACACCGACGACCTGCGCCTTAACTGGCAGATCGACCGTACCTGGCAGCCTCGGATGGACCTCGAAAAGCGGGCAGCCCTCTACCAGGGCTGGTTGAAAGCCGTCGAGCGCACCTTGAACTGGGTGGAATAAAATGTCCCGCCTGGGGATTTGGCTGATCGTAGCGTTGGTACTGGCGGCTTGCCTGCGACCAGCCTCAACGCCCCCCACCAGCCCCCCGGCGTCCTCCACCACGCTAACCATCCCGCTTGATAGCCCGGCAGTACCACCCGCCGGCAGCGCAGCGCCCGCCGGCAGCGAAGCGCCCGCCGGTGATGTCGATCCAAATCCAACACCCAGCCTGGAACCAACCCCCACCCCCGTTCCAACCAATCCGCCCAGCCAAGCCCCGGAGTACCCGGTCAGCCTGTTCCCCCTGGCAGGGCCGATCAACACCTCCCAGGCGGAGATCTCAGCCATGGATTGGCACCAGGACACTTTGATCCTTGTCCCACAGTACCCGAGCCGCTTCAGCGACAGCGATCAAGGCGCCTTGTTTGCCCTGGATAAAACCGAAATCCTGGCTTTCCTGAGCGGCGAATCGCTCGCCCCGCTCGAGCCACGCCGCGTGCCCCTGGTTGCCCCAGGATTGGTGGAGCGCATCCCTGGCTTTGAAGGCTTTGAAGCCATCGCCTTCGAAAACGACCGGGTCTACATGACCATCGAAGCCCGCCAGGGCCAGATGGTGGGCTACCTGGTGACCGGCTACGCCGACCCAGATCTGGGCTGGATCAGCCTGGATGCAACCAGCCTGACCCCCATCCAGCCCCAAACCACAATCCCCAATCTGAGCGACGAAGCCCTGGTCATCTTCGGCAACCGCCTGGTGACCCTCTACGAGGCGAACGGAGCTGCGGTCAACCCTGCCCCGGTAGCGCACCTGTTCGATGCCTCCAGCCAGCCCCGGGACCAGCTCAGCTTCCCTAATATCGAGTTCCGCCTGACGGATGCCACCCGCGTGGATGACAGCGGTCGTGTCTGGGCGATCAACACCTTCTACACCGGCGACACCTCCCTGTCCGCCGGACTCGATCCCTTGGCACTCGAATTCGGGGAAGGCGCCACCCACAGCCAGACCGAAGTGGTCGAGCGCCTGGTGGAGTTCCAGTTCAGCGAGCAGGGCATCGTCCTGGCGGATACACCTCCCGTACAGCTCCAGTTAAGCGATCTAAACCAGACCCGCAACTGGGAGGCCATCGCCCGCCTGGATGAGGCTGGTTTCTTGCTTGCCACCGATGAGTTCCCAGAGACTTTATTTGCCTTTGTGCCTTACCCGCCCTAGCATCTTATTGATTCCCACCCGTGATAAGGCTATAATTTAGCTACCCACCCTTCCCCACCATCCAAGGAGCTGCCATGCGCGCACAACATCGCTATCGCTGGTTTGTAGTCGCAGTATTTTTTTGCTTCATGCTTCTGCACCAATCCGACAAGCTGCTCATCGGTCCGCTCACCACGCCCATCATGGAAACCTTTGGCATCGACGAAGTCCAGATGGGGGCGGTATCTACTGGCGCGCTTCTGGTTGGCGCGGTCATGTATCCTTTGTGGGGTTATCTTTATGATCGCTACGCCCGCTCCAAGCTGCTTGCCCTGGCATCCTTTATTTGGGGATCGACAACCTGGTTGAATGCCATCGCACCCACGTATTCGGCTTTCCTGGTCACCCGCGCCTCTACCGGCGTGGACGATTCGAGCTATCCGGGTATCTACAGCCTGATCTCAGACTATTTCGGCCCCGAGATGCGCGGTAAAGTATATGGCATTTTGCAGCTCGCCCAACCGCTGGGCTATATGGTCGGGTTGATAATCGGTACGCTGCTGAGTGGGTTAATCGGCTGGCGGGGAGTCTTTTATATCACCGGTTCGCTGGGTCTGGTGCTGGCAGTGGTTATTTTCTTTGGCGTCAAAGAAGCGCCACGCGGCCAATCTGAGCCGGAGATGGCTGGGCTTGAACAAGTCGGAGTGTATCGCTTCGATAAGAATATCGCCTTGGCGCTGTTCAAGAAGCGCAGTTTGCTGCTGCTCTTCGCCCAGGGGTTCGTGGGTGTCTTTCCCTGGAACGTGATTACCTATTGGTTCTTCCGCTACCTGGAGACGGAGCGCAATTACACCACTAATGAAGTGTTCATGACGATGGCGCCTGCCATCCTGGTGCTGGCTTCCGGATACTTCATCGGTGGTGCTATCGGCGATTGGCTCTTCAAGCGCACCCAACGCGGCCGTTTGCTCACTGCCCTTACGGGTGTGATTATGGGCGCGATCCTGCTTTACCTGACGATCTCCGTACCGGTCGAAAATAAGAACCAGTTTATGGTCATGCTCATGCTGGCTGCGGTTTTTATCCCCTTCTCGTCTGCCAATGTCATTTCCACCGTTTATGACATCACCCTGCCCGAAGTGCGCAGCACCGCCCTTGCCATCCAGTATTTCATTGAAAACTTCGGAGCTGCGATGGCTCCCCTCATGGCAGGTTTCATCGCTCGATCCTACAACCTCAGTACCGCAATCCTGGTAATTTGTACCATCGCCTGGGCGTTCACAGCCATCTTCCTGGCGTTCACTGCGTGGCTGGTGCCGGCAGACATCGCCGTCCTGCGCAGCCAGATGCGCCAGCGTGCCGAGATCGAAAAAGCCTCCCAATCCGCCTGAGCCATGACGTCATCTTTCACTGAAGCCTCACCGCAACTCCAGCCCTCTCGTCTGGGCAGCTGCCTGGGCTGGGTAGTCTTCATCCTGGCGGCGCTGTGGGTGATCTCTGTCACCCTGGGACGCCTGGCAGCCCAGTGGTTTGCCACCGGTTTTCTCACCAGCATCCCCGATTCGCTGTGGGCATCCTTTCCAGCCCTCCAATCGATTTTCCTGCTGCTCCCCCTGGCCCTGCTTGCTGTCCTATCCCGCTCGGCTATCCGCAAAGCGCTTTACCGCACCTGGTTCTCCGCAGCGGCATTCGTCCTGCTCCTGGCGCCGGTATCCCTGATCTTCCCGGCAGCCATGCAGCTGCACGCCCTGCTCAATATCCTGGCGTGCGTGCTGTTTGTGGCCGTCCT
>JBFYSV010000248.1:0-9390 GCA_041301185.1 Anaerolineae bacterium | reverse complement strand
CCAACCCCCATGGAGATCAAGAACCGGAAAGGCTCTTTGGAAATCACCGTCCAGTAACCGATTGGCATAATATTCTCGCCAACACTGAGCAAAGCCAGGTGGAGAGGGAAAAAGCGGGTTGAAAACGGCGCGTTTTTCGGGCTTGGTTTGGATTGCATGGTAAGAATTATACCAATTGCCATTCTTGCCAGAGTTCACAGTAGCACATATAATAGGTCAGTTCCAACCAATATCAGATATATGTAATTCCAAAATGAGATACCGGTACGCTCTCCGGCGATGATATACACGCATTTTTCTAGAGGGAGGTTCGCTCATGACAAGGGGATGGATTGTAGTGATAGCTATGCTGCTTTTGTTGGTCAGCGGCTGTGGGGGAAGTTCTGATACCAATATTCAAGTCGATGACCCCTGGGCGCGTGCAGCCAAATCTGCCGAAATGGAAAACCAGGACCAGACTGGTACGGAAACCGGTGAGATGGGACATATGAGCGGGAGTCTCAGTGCCGCGTATATGGTCATTACCAATAACAGTAACCAGCCCGATCGCCTGCTGAGAGCAAGCACTGATGCTGCCCACAACACAGAACTTCATATCAGCGAAATCGTCGATGGTGTGATGAGCATGCATCCGGTGGAAAGCATTGAAGTCCCGGTCAATGGTCAGGTTGAGCTGAAACCGGGCGGGCTGCATATTATGTTAATTGGGCTAACCGGAGATCTGGTGGCAGGCGAAAAAATGCCCTTGACGCTCGAGTTCGAAAACGCAGGCAAGATTCAGGTCGAGGCTGAAATCCGCGCCCCGTGATTGTAAAACCCATCTGATAAATAAGAGATCGATAACTCAGGGCGTGCTTAACGCCGGTCGCCAGACCGGGTCAAAATCATCACCCAGGACATCCGTTAACCGGGTTCTGCCGGCGCCGCTGGATGACATGATATAAATATCATGGTTACTGCCCTCTGGCCAGCTCTCAAATACCAGCCATAAGCCATCCGGAGAGTACTTGGCTTCCCGGATCGGAACAGGACCCAGCACGTACTTGTATTCGCTGTATTCGCCGTCGTTATAGGAAGCGGCCACGATACTCGGTATCCGTCCTGTATTGCTAACCTGGGTAAAGAGGATTACCGTTCCATCGGGTGACCAGATTGGATGCGAATTGATCGCATCACCGCTGCGCGAGAACAACTGCGGGTTGCTCCCATCCGCATTCATCGTCCAGATCTGCACCGGTCCTTTTTGCGTCGTCACAAATGCGATTTGGCTTCCATCCGGTGACCAATATGGCTGACGGTCATAAGCGTATTGCTCCGAGATGCGAGTTACCGAACTATCCTCCAGATTTATCACATATATCCGAGGGCGACCACCATTGCGCAAAGATGTGAAGGCGATCTGCTTACCATCTGGCGACCATACCGGGTCAAAGTCACCACCGCCCATACTAGGCAAGGGAGTTAACCCGCTCCCGTCGGCATTGATGATGAAAATCCCCGAGCTGCGGTAGAACTCCTCATTTTTCGCACAGGGTGAGGTGAAAGCCAGTTGCATCCCATCCGGCGACCACTCAGGCTGGCAAGCACCTTCGGTAATATCGGTCAGCTGGCGGAGACCGCTGCCATCTATGTTCATGATCCAGACCTGCGTGGTGCCGCTGCGTCTGGATGCAAAGGCAATTTGGCCACCCCCGCCTCCTACTTTGGTGGGCAATGGAGTAGGAGAAGGCAGGGGATTACTCACCGCCGCCAGGGTTGCTGTCGGTCTCACAGTTGGTTTCGTGGTTGGTGTGGCGCTTGGCGCCAGGGTAGCCGTTGGTGAAGGAGGCTTTGTTTGGGTTGGTGAAGCGGTTAGAGCAAGACCAGCCACCGGTAGCGGGCTTTCCTCAACAACTGCCACCGGGCTGGTGGGTGTGGTTAAAACAAATGCCAAAGCCTGAGCTGGCAAATTGGGATCATACAGATAGATCGCCCCACCCGCCAGGATCACCAATAATAATAAAAAGACGATGTTTAAGTAACGGCGTTTCTTTTTAGCACCTGGGGCTGGTCTGGGCTCGCTCAATGGTACGCTGGTCGGAATCGGCAATGGAGAGCGGTTGCGCGGGGTTGGGTAATAACCCGGGGTGAGCGGATCCTCGACCGGATTGCTGTTTAGCAGATTATTGGGGGCAGATGCGGAGCCAGCAGGCGCAGGCGCGACAACATATTCGCCGGTTTTCCTGCGGATAAAACCTCCCGCACCCAGCAGCGCCTGTTTGAACTCCTCCGCGGTTTGGAAGCGCTCATCTGGGCGGATAGCCAGGGATTTTTCAATTACCGCAGTCAGGCGGCGTGAGATCTTATTGTTGTGCTTCCGGATGGGGGTCAGTTCTGCCTGCTCCATTGCCCGAGCCAAAGCATCTTCAGGGATGGCTCCCGTCAGGGCAGCGTAAAGGGTCGCGCCCAGAGAAAATAGGTCAGAGCGGTGATCTGTGCGAGCTGTGCCGTATTGCTCTGGTGGCGAATAACCCGGTGTCATCGCCCGCGCCCCGGTAGTAGTCGCCTGACCGCTTTGGATGATCTTAGCCAGGCCAAAGTCAACCAGGTAGATTTGTCCGCTGGGGGAAATTTTGACATTGCCGGGTTTTATGTCCCGGTGAACGATCGGTGGAGAGCAAGACTCTAGATAACCAATGGCGTCACAGACTGCCGCCCCTACCAGGATTGTTTCTTCCTCAGACAAGACCCCTGCCCGATCCATACGCTGGCGCAGGTCTTCCCCCTCGATATAATCCATCACCAGGTATTGACCTTTGTCCTCGATCTCAAAGTGATCCGTGACGCGAGTCAAATTGGGATGGCGCAAGGTAGCCAGAATTACAGCTTCACGCCGGAATTGGCGGGCGTATTCTTCGGTGGTGAAAAGGTTTTCCTTTAAAGCGACATCGACACCCAGGTTCTCGTCCACGGCGCGGTACACGGCACCCATCCCCCCCTGGCCGAGTATTTCCACCACACGGTAGCGCTGATTAAGGAGTGTGCCGCGTTCCAGGGCCATAGTCTAAATTTTGTACCCGCTAATCCGTTCAGGCTGTTCCGGCCATGCCGGATGCCGAAGTATGACGATCAGATATCCAGGTTTCTCACATCCCGGGCATGGGTCTGGATAAATCTACGCCGTGGCGGGACCGCTGATCCCATTAACATATCAAACGTGCGGTCAGCCTCGGCGGCATCCTCAATTGTGACCAGAAGCAAAGTCCGCTTCGCTGGATCCATCGTGGTATCCCACAATTGTTCCGGGTTCATTTCACCCAAGCCTTTATATCGAGAAATGCCAATTTTATCAGCGTCTTTGCCGATTGCTTTTAGTATACGATCTTTTTCAGCCTCGGTATAGGCATATTCGACTTGATTCCGGTTTACAATTCGGTAAAGTGGCGGCTGGGCGATATATAAATGCCCTTCTTCGATCAGCTGCTGCATATAGCGAAAGAAAAAAGTCAACAACAGGGTGCGGATGTGGCTTCCGTCCACATCAGCATCCGTCATAACCACCACTCGACCGTAGCGCAGCCCAGATAAGTCAAAGGACTCACCAATACCTGTACCCAACGCCGAGATCAGGGCTTTTACCTCGTTGTTCGCCAGGATTTTATCCAGCCGGGCACGTTCTGTATTCAGGATTTTGCCGCGCAAGGGCAGCACTGCCTGGAAGTGGCGATCACGCCCTTGCTTGGCGCTTCCACCTGCCGAATCACCCTCCACGATGTAGAGCTCGGTTTTTTGGGGGTCGCGTTCTGAACAGTCAGCCAGTTTTCCAGGCAGGGTCAGGCTTTCGAGAGCAGACTTGCGGATGACCAGATCCCGGGCTTTGCGAGCAGCGTCCCGGGCGCGGGCGGAGGTAAGGCATTTCTGCACGATGGTTCTACCCGCTGAAGGGTTCTCCTCCAGGAAAGAACTGAACGCTTCGACCACTACCTGTTGGGTGTAGGTCTGCACCTCGGGGTTCATTAGCTTGACTTTCGTCTGGCTTTCGAACTGCGGGTCAGGGTGTTTGACGCTGACGATCGCGGTCAATCCCTCACGGGTGTCATCACCAGAAAAATTAGGGTCTGCGTCTTTGAGCAGCCCGCTGCGGCGAGCGTAATCATTGATCGTACGGGTTATCGCCGTGCGCAAGCCAGTCAGGTGGGTGCCACCATCGATGGTGTTGATGGTGTTGGCAAAGGCATACACCGACTCTGAAAACGCATCCGTGAATTGAATGGCAGCATCGATGGTAATTCCTTCAACTTCTTTTTCCACATGCACCACCGGGTGAAGTGTCTGGCGATTGCGATTAAGATAACGGACAAAGGAGGTAATGCCGCCCTCAAAATAAAAAGTCATCTCCCGTTCGTTGCGCTCATCCAGCAGATAGATCGTCACCCCGCGGGTGACAAACGCCATCTCCCGGAAGCGTTGAACCAGGGTGTCAAAGCGGTAATCCAACTCACCCTTAAAGATTTCCGGATCGTACTTGAAGGTGGTTCGAGTCCCGGTTTCACTTGGGGCAGCCGTTCCAACCACCTGGACTGGTCCCGTGGGGTAGCCGCGCTCGTATCGCTGGGAGTGCAACTTGCCATCCCTCTGCACCAGCACCTCGCACCATTCAGAAAGGGCGTTGACGGCTGAAACACCCACACCGTGCAGACCGCCGGACACTTTATAGCTCCCGCTGCCGAATTTACCTCCCGCATGCAGCATCGTCATTACCACTTCAAGGGCGGGTTTTTTCATCTGAGGGTGAATATCTACCGGGATACCTCGTCCGTTATCGCTGACGGTGACGCTGCTATCCTCATGAATCAGGATATCGATACGGTCACAAGAACCGGCCAGTGCCTCATCGATTGAGTTGTCCACCACCTCGTAGATCAAGTGGTGCAGCGCTTTGATATCCGTCCCACCCACATACATGCCCGGTCGGCGTCGAACGGCTTCCAGACCTTCCAGGACCTGGATATCCTTTGCTTCGTATGAATACGTATCACCCTTAACCACAAAAACCTCCAACTTGTGGCAATGAGCATGCAACATGGTACAGGAGCATGCCTTGCGCACCATTTAATAAACAATTTTACGGGATAGATGACAATTGTGCTTGCTGCAGCAATCTCTGCAACCAACGATTGGCATCACGATAATAAACAAAACTGGCGGCTACCAGTCCAGTCACCACAAAGGCGTGTCCCAGCACGCTGATAAAGGTCAGCCAAGAGCGTCCTTCAGGCACCAACCATAGGATTGATAGCCCTTCGTCGATTGCCACGATGAGCAAGAATAAAGCGACCGTCTTGGGTAAGGTAGCCCGGGTCATACGAAAACTTTCACGGATCGAAGCTCGGGCTGGGTGCTGTAGAATAAAAATTCCGTGGGGAGAGAACAAAAATGGTAGGAACATCCAGGCTGCCAGAGCAAAAAACAAAATCAGAGAAAGCTGTCCCACCGGTAATCCGGTCAGGACCAACAACGACGCAAGGCAACTCAATGGAAGGGTTAGCATGACAACAAACACGATAAAGTACAAAGCCAGCTTGAAAACCTGGAGCGATGCCCATGGTAAGCGACTCAAAGTCACACGCAATGAGAATTTGCCGGTCAGGACAACCTGTGAGACCAGGCTAAAATACACCGTCCCGATTACCAGCCCGGTCAGAAATAAGATCAGCCACAGCCCGATGGACGATGCAAGGGAAGGCACCTGCCATGAGGCAGGTGCCCCGTAAGGGGTTGTAATTGGTTGGCTGACAACCATTAAACTGGGTGTGCCCACAGGATAAGAACGAAAAGCCGAAAAAAGGTTCAAGCGTTCGGCGAACAATGACCAATACTGTCCGGAAAATTGTAATAATTCCGCAGTCTCGGGATTGGTAAAACTCGGCTGCCGGTTAACCCCGGAGACAACCCCCTCGACGAGCTGATCCAGCCGCAAGTGCGGTCCGAGCCATAAGTACAGATCCAATAAAACCGGAATCAACAACAAGCCGAGATGGTTTGCTGTCGCGTCAAAACCAGCCCTCAGAGATCCCAAAAGGCTGGGAGGGGCAAGTGCAGCCTGAGCTTGTGCGGTTTTCATGCAGGTAGGATTTTACCATACGGCTCATCCCTCATAAGGGAGAATGAGAAGGTCCGATCAGCTGGGGCAAGCCCCAAAATTGCATTTGACATTTGATTAAACTATGCTAGACTTCCATATGAACCAAAGGTGCTTCGCCAATATGACCGGTTATACAAATATCTTGAAACAGGCAGATATTTTCTACCAAATCACTGAAAATCAACTGGAGCAAGTTGCTGGGTTCTGCCGGGAAAACACCTACCAGCTTGGTGAAGTGATTTTTGTAGAAGGCACCAGCGATGACGAGCTATACGTAATTGCTCAAGGGGAAGTGGATATCCAGGTGAATCCCGGTCTGGTGAGTGATGAACCTGGGCATACATACCTGCCTGTTACCATCGCCACGCTGCGCCGAGGACAATCGTTTGGCGAAATTGCGTTGGTAGACCGGGGTCTACGCTCTGCTTCTGCCCTTGCTGCCCAAAACAGCACTCGCCTGCTGGTTATGCAGAGAGAAAAAGTTATCGAATACTGCCAGGCTAACCCGCAATTCGGGTTTAGATTAATGCATAACCTGGCAGCAGACCTGGCGCTTAAAATGCGCAATGCTGACCTGTTAATTCGTAACCAATTGTTGAACCGGCAGAACAATTAATACTTTCCCCCAATCCCTTAACCAATCCTTGACCAGATAGGATCAACTGTGTAAAATCTATGATTTAAGCGGGTAGGGAGACGCACACCGGTGTATCGAAAAATCCGGCAAAGTACCCGGTCCGCGACGATCTTAATGGATTGGTGTTTTGTCATTTCAGTGAGACTGCCAGGAGGTGACCGTTATAAGCTAATAACAATTCTCAGCATCACACAAGACACCCGCCCAAGCGGGAATACCTTAATAAATACTATAACTATGGAGAAGAAGATGTCTAAGAAACTGTTCGTTTTTCTGTCAATGCTGATTGTTGCCAGTATGCTCCTGGCAGCATGCGCCCAGCAACCTGCAGCCCCAGCCGAAACCGAGGCTCCTGCTGCCCCTGCTGAAACTGAAGCTCCCGCTGAACCTGCCCCATCGGGCGAAGCGCTCAAAGTCGGCCTGCTTGCCCCGCTGACTGGCGCTGTGCCAACCTTCGGCCAGTCAACCCGAGAAGGTGTGGAGTTAGCTGTTAGTGAATGGAATGCCAAGGGTGGCGTACTTGGTCGCCAGATTGAGTTGATCGTTGAGGATAGCCAGTGCGAAGCCGACCCATCCGTAAATGCCGCCAACAAGCTGATTGACCAGGACGGCGTCAAGTTCCTGATCGGCGAGGTGTGCTCCAAAGCCTCCATCCCGGTCTCTGAGATCGCCAACGCCGCTGGCGTTATTCAAATCAGCCCCACCTCTACCAACGCTACCCTGACCCTGAACCAGGATGGCAGCACAAAAGACTATATCTTCCGCGCCTGCTTCATTGACCCGTTCCAGGGCTTTGCCATGGCTAAGTTTGCCAATGGTAAAGGCTATAAGACCGCTTTCTTGGTCTACGACCAGGGCAACGATTACACCGTGGGTCTGGCAGAGAGCTTCGAGAAGACCTTCCTGGAACTGGGTGGCGAGATCGTTGGTAAAGAGACCTACACCTCCACCGATACGGATTTCTCGGCTATCCTGACCAAAGTCAAGGATAGCGGCGCTGAGGTCCTCTGGCTGCCGGATTACTACAATATCGTCAACCTGGTTGGCCCGCAGGCGAAGCAGCTCGGCGTCACCGCAGTGATGATGGGCGGCGATGGTTGGGACTCTTCTGACCTGGATGTCGTAGGCGCTGATGGTGGCTTCTACTCGAACCACTACGACGCCAGTGATCCTCGACCGGTCGTCCAGGAATTCCTGCCACGCTACGGCGCAGCATTCACAGCCGCTGATGGCAGTCCAAAAGTTCCCGACGCGCTGGCTACCCTGGCATACGACGCAGCCAATATCCTGTTTGCTGCCATCGAGAATGCCGGGAGCGATGATACCGCCGCAGTTAAAGACGCTATGGCTTCCGGAACTTTCGAGGCTGTTTCTGGCACCGTCACCTTTGATGAATTCCACAACCCCATCAAGAACGCTGTGGTGCTGGGAGTCAAAGACGGTAATAAAACCGCCGTTGAGTCTGTAGCTCCGTAACACTTACGCTTACTTGGGGGCGGTCTTACAGACCGCCCCCTTCCTAAACTACGTGCTTGGGGTGATCTATGACTGCTCCTGCTATCGCGATTCCAAAAACCACATTCTTTGAACGGGTGATCCGGGGAAGATGGATAGGAAAAACTTTTCTAATCCTGATCGCCTTAGCCGCTATTTGGAAGATTTTCATCTCTTTTCAAGCCGGTCCAGTTGTGTTTTTTCAGCAGGTGATTAACGGTATGCAATTAGGCTTCGTCTATGCGTTGATTGCCCTGGGCTACACCATGGTGTATGGCATCGTCCGATTGATCAACTTTGCCCACGGCGATGTCTTCATGGTGGGTGCGTTCACCAGTTATTACGCCATCGCTCGATTTAGTCTCAACACATGGCCCGAATTTGTCGCCCCAGGCCTGCCAGACTGGTTGAGCATTTTGATTGGTGTCGTCACGGTTATCCTGCTGTCGATGGTGGTATGCGCTTTCCTGGCATTCATCATTGAGCGGGTGGCTTATAAACCATTGCGCACCGCACCGCGCATCTCGGCACTGATCACCGCGATCGGTGTCTCTTTCTTTTTAGAGTATTTCGGTGCATTGCCATTTGTTTATACCTCGAACTTCGTGACCTATAAACGCCCATTTCCGGTGCAAAACTGGGCGATCAGTGCAGAAGGGATCACTCGGATCAGCGCTGAAACGCCTGCACCACCGCAATCGTTATTAATATCCAATATCGCGGTGATCATCATTCTGGCATCGATTTTCTTGGTGCTTTTATTGAACTTCATCGTGCGTAGAACCCGCATCGGCAAAGCGATGCGCGCCAGCGCGTACGACAAGCCGACATCACGTCTGATGGGTATCAATGTGGATGGCATCATTTCTGTAACCTTTGCCATCGGCGCTGCATTGGCTGGTGCCGCCGGCGTGCTATATGCGATCGCGTACCAGCAAGTGTATGTATTCATGGGGATTATCCCCGGTCTCAAGGCGTTTGTCGCCGCCGTACTGGGAGGTATCGGCAGCATACCCGGAGCATTTGTGGGGGGGTTGATCATTGGGCAGGCAGAGGTGCTTAGTGCAGCCTATATCTCTACACCGATGCGCGATGCAGTCGCTTTCACTATTCTGGTGCTGGTATTGCTGGTCCG
>JBFYSV010000247.1:0-7657 GCA_041301185.1 Anaerolineae bacterium | reverse complement strand
GGCGAATTTCAATGGGCCAGCACTGCCACCCTGCTGGGCAGCGGCATTGTCGAGCAAATAGGCGACCAGCTCGTCTTCAACCCGGCTGCATTTCAGGAGGACGGCGAGCTCCACGATGATTATGTCAAAATCCAGGATCCCGCCAACGAGAACTGCGGGTTGTGCCACGGCCTGGTGCATGACTCGATCGACGAACCGGTTGTCATGATTGGCTGCCAGCCTGGCACCTACCGCACCAACACCACCGGGCAGATCGTTGCCCCCGAGTACATCTCGCAATCGGGCATGAACCTGTCTGGCAAAGAAGATATCCAACGCCCGTGGGATGTGCATGCCGAACGTGAAGTCAAGTGCACCGACTGCCACTACTCGCTGAACAACCCGATTTATTACC
This sequence comes from Anaerolineae bacterium, assembly GCA_041301185.1. GTDB lineage: Bacteria > Chloroflexota > Anaerolineae > Anaerolineales > UBA4823 > JAQBDA01. Next base: position 7,263 of record JBFYSV010000247.1, on the reverse strand, counting down.
AGGAGACCGACGCTACTCGCCCCGAGCACCTCGAGTTCGACCCGCGCCGCCTGGATTTTGGCGAATACCTGCTCCAGCCCGAGCACCAGTTTGCCCGCGGCCAGAGCGCCCAGGATAACCTCGCCCCCGAGCTGCGCGATACCATGCGCCGCTGCGAATCCTGCCACAGCGCTGAAACCTCGCACAGCTGGCTGCCCTATCCTGAAGCCCATTTTGATGCCCTGAGCTGCGAGAGCTGCCACATCCCCAAGATGTACTCGTCTGCCATCCGCCAAACCGATTGGACAGTGGTCAACCTGGAGGCTGCTGGCGAGCGCGCCTGCCGCGGCATCGAAGGTCCCGCCGGATCGATCAGCTCGCTTGTCACCGGTTTCGAGCCAGTCCTCATCCAGCGCTCGGAGGTGGATGGCGCCGCCAGAGTCGCCCCCTTCAACCTGGTCACCGGTTGGTACTGGGTCTATGGGGATCCGCAGCGCCCGGTTCGCCAGCAGGATCTGCAAGCTGCATTTCTGGACGGCGATGCGTACCATGCCGAGATCGTCGCTGGCTTCGATTCAAACCGCGACCGCGCCCTGGACAGCTCCGAGCTGAAGATCGACACTCCCGAAAAAGAAGCCCTGGTCGCTTCCCGCCTGGCAGCTCTCGGCCTGGAGAACCCGCATATCGTAGGCGAGATCCAGCCGTACAGCATCAACCACAATGTTGCCAGCAATGGCTGGGCAATCAAAGATTGCGCTACCTGCCACAGCGAAGCCTCCCGTTTGTCCCAGCCTATCCAGCTGGCGTCCTACGTGCCCGCTGGCGTGATGCCGGAGTTCGTCACAGATAGCAATACCAACGCTACCGGGGAAGTCTACCTGGACGAGGATGGCGCCCTTTACTACCAGCCCCTGCCGGAAAACAACGATCTGTACATCCTGGGTCACAATAACGTCTTGTGGGTTGATCTCATTGGCTTTCTCATGTTCGCCGGCGTGATCCTGGGGGTTGGCGCTCACGGCACCCTGCGCTATTTCTCCGCCAAACGCCACCCGCACGAAACCGGCGAGATTAAATCAGTCTACATGTACACCGTGTACGAGCGCTTCTGGCACTGGCTGCAGACCTTCACCATCCTCGGGCTGCTCCTGACCGGCCTGATCATTCACAACCCGGAGACCTTTGGCTTTCTCAGCTTCAGCGGCGTGGTGGTTGTCCACAATATCCTGGCAGCCATCCTGCTGATCAACGCCTTCCTCTCGTTCTTCTACCACCTGGCGAGCGGCGAGATCAAGCAGTACATCCCCCGCCCCTACGGGTTGATCGACAATGCCATCGCCCAGGCTTTCTACTACCTGAGGGGTATCTTCAAGGGAGAACCGCACCCCTTCGAGAAAACCCCCCAGCACAAGCTCAACCCATTGCAGCAGATCACTTACTTTGGTCTCTTAAACGTCCTGCTGCCGCTCCAGATAATCACCGGCGCCCTGATGTGGGGCGCTCAACGCTGGCCCGAGTTGGCTGCCAGCCTGGGCGGGCTGCCCTTGCTGGCGCCTTTCCACACTTTGCTTTCCTGGACGTTCGCAGCATTCATCGTAATGCACGTCTATCTCACCACCACCGGACATGCCCCCCTAGCCGGTATTAAATCCATGATGTTGGGCTGGGACGAATTGGAAGTACACCAACCCCCAACCCAGGAGGAAGCATCTGCATGACAACCGTAACCGAAACTCAAGAACCAAAACGCGGCCTGACGCTGCCCAAGTTCCTGACCAGCCGCCCCACCCGCCCCTACGTCCATCCTTACCTGGGCGGCGCCTTGCTGGGAGTAGTCCTCTTCCTGGCGTTCTTCCTGACCGGCAATGGCCTGGGCGCCTCCGGCGGGCTGAATCGCTTCATCGTCTTCTTCCAAGATCTGATCGCCCCCGACCATGTTGATATCACCCCTTATCTGATCACCATGGCAGGTGGCGATCTGAATCCGCTCGACAACTGGATCATCCCGATGATCATCGGCACCCTCTTCGGCGGTTTCTTCTCCGGCTGGCGAAACGGTCGCCTGAAGATCGAGACCAATAAGGGTCCCCAGATCAGCACCAAATCCCGCTGGGCGTTTGCTTTCATCGGCGGGGCGATTATGGGTTACGGCGCTCGCTTTGCCCGCGGCTGCACCTCCGGGCAAGCCCTCTCCGGCGGCGCAGTGCTTTCGGTGGGGAGCTGGTTCTTCATGTTCGCCGTCTTCGCCGGTGGCTATGCCCTGGCATATTTTGTCCGCAAGCTGTGGAATTGAAACGGAGCCAATCATGCCACCCTTTCCTCTAGACTTAATCGGTCTCCTCACCAAGCCAGGCGCTTACCTTGTGTATGCCCTGATCGGATTTGGATTTGGATACGCGCTGGAAATCTCAGGCTTCGCCATCTCCAGCAAGCTGGCAGCCCAGTTCTATTTCAAGGACATGACCGTTTTGAAGGTGATGTTCACCGCCATTGTCGTGGCGATGGTGCTGATCTTTGGCGCGACCGCACTCGGCTTGCTGGATTACAACCTGATCTGGGTCAACCCGACCTATTTATGGCCCGGTATTGTCGGTGGTTTGATCATGGGTGTTGGCTTTATTGTTGGCGGTTTTTGCCCCGGCACCTCCCTGGTGGCGCTTTCCACCTTCAAACTGGACGGCTTATTCTTCACCCTGGGCGGTTTGTTCGGCATCTTCCTCTTCGGAGAGACCGTCGAGTACTTCGATGAGTTCTGGCACTCATCGTACATGGGTCGTTTCACCCTGCCGGAGCTGTTCAATACCTCGTATGGCGTGGTGATCGTCGGGGTGGTCTTGATGGCCCTCTTCATGTTTTGGGGTGCCGAGCAGCTCGAGCATATCTTCGGTAAGAAAGATCTCAAAACGGAGCCGCGCCGGCGCTATACGGGCGCAGTTGCATTGCTGGCTGTCGCACTGCTGGTTGCCTTCATCGGGCAGCCTACCACCCAATCCCGCTGGGTGAAAATCGCCAGCGCCAAAGAAGCCTTGCTCAAGGAACGCACGGTGCAGATCCATCCTGCTGAATTGCTCAGCCTGGTCCACGATCATCATATCAATGTCATCCTGCTGGATATGCGCAGCGAAGCAGATTACAACCTCTTCCACATTGATGGATCCCAACGCCACGACCCGGGGACGGCTTCTGAGCTGGTTCCCGACCTGCGCCTGGAGCCTGCCAACACCGTCATCGTGACCATCTCCAACGACGAGGGTGCCGCCACAGACGCCTGGAAAGACCTGACCGCAGAGAGCATCCAGAATGTGTACATTCTGGAAGGCGGGCTGAACAATTGGCTGGCTACCTATGCGCATGAAGATGAAAGTCTGATCCCCAACCCGGCTACCGGTAACGACCAGCTCCGCTTTATCTTCCCTGCCGCCCTCGGCTCTCGCTACAACTTCTCTGACCCGGACCCAGAAGAGTTCGAGGTCGAGTTCACCCCCAAAGTCCAATTACAGACCAAGCGCGGCGCCACCAGCGGCGGCTGCGGATAAAATCCACTGACGAGGGAATCCGATGCCTATCTACGAGTTTATTTGTGAGCAATGCGGTTGCGAATTCGAAGAGCTGGTGCGCAGCTCGAGCAACACAACCGGCCTGCTCTGCCCCGAATGCCACAGCGAGCAGGTGACCAAGAAAATCTCCACCTTTGCTGCCAAGATCGCCGGGGGTAAAGCCACCTCATATTGGGGCGGCTCATCCTCTTCCTCATGCAATACAGGCAGCACCTGAGGTCTTTAACTAACCTCAGCCGTGTGCTGAAAGAGGATCACAAAAGCCATCCCATTCCCCGAGGATGGCTTTTGCTATCATTGATCCGGTTGGGTTGAGCGACCCTTTACAAAATGCCCGCATGTCCTGTTCGCAGCGAAACCCAACCCGCCAGTCGTTACCCCACCCAATACCAATTCGCGTACATCGCCGTGAACAATCCCAATCCCAGCAGCGAAAACACAAAGATCGCCCGGTCTACCCAGGTATTCTTCCCCCAGCGTGCCAGCAAGATGAACGCCGGGAACAGCACCCACATATAGCGCCGCTGCGACATCAGCAACCCCGAGCTGAACGGGAGGATCACCCCCAGCAGCACAAATCCTGCTTCGCTCCAGCGTTTCTGGACCAGCAGGACGATCCCCAGCAGTATAAAGAACAGCACAAAGCTGAAATCAACCCAATTATCCAGCGGCAGCGCACCGTCGGCGATTGCCCTGCCCCAGCCTTGCAGCGGCGTGACAAATAGCTCGCCCACCGTCTCCAGCGGCGAGCGCGGCTGGCGCGCCCAGGCCTGGGAGGCGCGCATAAACCCCAGCGGGTCGCCCATCAGCCATTGCAGGTAGAGCATATAGGCCAGCGTGCCGATCGGCGCCAGCAGAGTCGCCAGCAGGTCGCTCCAACCTGGTAGTCTCTTCTCACCCTGATCTGGCGCAGTCTCATTCATACCGGTTTTTCGCCCCGACCTGCGCCTTTGCAGCCATTCCAGCGCCAGCATCGGCGCTACGATCACCCCCACCAGGCGGGTCATCGCCGCCAGGATGCCAACTAATCCCGCTGCCCACCAGTGGCCCTTGCGCGCCAGGTAGAGCGCGGCGATGCTCAGCAGCAAGAACAGCGACTCGGTGTAAATCGCCGAGCCAAAGAAAGCCGCCGGGAAGATCAACAGGTACCACACCGAACGGTCGCCCGTCTCTTGCCCCCACTCCTCGCCTGCCAGCCGGTAGAGCAGGATCACCGCCCCCAGCAACGCCAGATTGGAAACCAGGAGACCTGCCGCCAGCCCGTCTCCAGTGACGGCGCTCACCGCCCGGATCAGCATTGGGTAAAGCGGGAAAAACGCCACCGAAGGCAGTGAAACGTTTTCGTACTGATACCCTCCTTCGGCGATGCTCAGGTAAAAACCGCTATCCCAGCGGCTGCCAAACACATCCAGCAGGGTGTTATCCGGGCGGATATGGTATGGCGGCACGCTCGAATCGGCCATGATCGGCGTGGCAAAATACGCCACCCCAGCCACACCCAGGCGGGTGAGCAGGAATGCCAGCAAAGGCATCCACAGCCAGCGGTAGCTCTGCAATTTTACTTTCAAATTCTATTCCTCCCCGGCTCTCACCCAAAAATCACCGAAGGTCATCTCAGATACAGGACACGCGTCATTGCTTCGACCCCGGTGGTTTTCCGGGGTCGAAGCAATCTTAATCTACCCGAACCAGATTGCTTCACTCGCTAAGCGAGCTCTTTCGCAATGACATTGTATTAGAGAGCCAGATTACGGCTATTTCACGATCACCGGCATGAACAGCACCTGCTGGGCAATACCCGCAGGTAAACTGAACAGCGGTCCTTCGTCCTCAGCCGTCCACAGCGGTGCGTCCGGATCCAGGATGAGCTGGGTGGCTGCCGCCTCGTTACCGATCACCTCGATCATGTAAAAACCGGCATCTGCATCGGTACTGCTGATTAAGAACAGCAAATCACCGGTTTCAGTGGTATCCACTTCACCCAGGACGAAGCCGTTCGCAGATACGCTTACGGTCGTTTCAGGGGAGAAATTCGACCCCGTGACGGTAAAGTAGCTACCCGGGCTGCCGGAGGGATGGTTAATTTCCAGGCTCGCCGGATTATACACACCGGCGTAGCGCTGCCAGTTGAAGCCCACGCGGGGTAAACCCATCGCCGGTACCAGCAACACTCCAGAAAAGAACACACCCATTGCGATAAGTATACGGATTATATTTTTCACAAGACCTCCTCGTTGTAGGAGAAACACAAGATTTTCACGGCAAGGCTGGCGAAAGCCGCCCGACCCTCACCGTTGCCACCTGGCTGGTGCACCAGAATTTGATCCAGGCGTTGCAGCCGGCTGTACTGCAGAGCGTCCTGCCAGCCGGTAGACTGGACCCATAGGTCTGGCGATCAGCTTTGTGGCTAAACTCTTCGGAAAGCTGTCAATGTAGATCGGTCGATTGCTCACCTCCTTTTTGATGACATATTCCAGATCACTCCCAGAAATCAGGAAACGGTTGACCGCTTTGATATCCGGTCGCTGTCCTTCGACCAGCTGCAGGTACTGCACCACCGGTACTGTATCCCACCAGCCGAAAACCAACCCGCCAGCCTCCGCTCGGGCGAGGATCGCTTCACCGCGCGTGCGGGTAGTCCAATCAGCCGACATATCCACGATGCGCCAGTTCCAGGTAACTGCCAGCAGCACAAAACCGATCATCGAGACTTTGATCACCAGCTCTGCAAAGCGGTGTTTGGCATCGGTGGTGCTTTGGCGCATCCAATCCAGTAATTCCTGGGTGCCTATCCCGACCCACAACGCCCAAATCAGGTATGCCGGCAGGTACATGGTGTCTTTATCCATCACCCGGTAGTTGATATAGAACCCGGCGCTGAAGGCAAACATCAAACCCAGCATCAAACCCTGTCGCCAGTTTCGCCGCAACAAAACCGCTGCGCCAAATATCCCCGGTCCTAAGCCGATTGCAAAGAACGCCCGTCCCAGCTGAACCAGGAATGCCTGCGCCTCGCGCCACAGATCCAATCCGCTGTAAGCCATCATCGCCCCCGAAAATGCCTGCCCAGAGACCAGCCACCACAGCCCTTCCAGGGTGGTCAGGTTAACCGGGATGAATTGCAGGCTGGCATCGTACGTGCCGGCGTAGTTGAAAGCCGGTCCCGCCAGGAAGCGCAGCGGCAGGTACAGGTAGAAACTCAAGCCCAGTAGCAACCCTGCCAGAGCTGCCAGGATCGAACGGGGCGAGAAGAGCTGGCGCGGGTGGCTGGTGACCATGAAAAGCACCGCCGCCGGTCCCAGTAAGGCCATCGCCGCATGGTGTGCCAGCCCCATCCCGCCCAGCAGCCCCACCCAGGCAATCCGCCTGGGTTCTGGACGCTCACCCCAGCGCAGCAGCGCCAGGATAAAACCCGCCATCAGCGCCGTGTGCAGCGTATACACCTCTGCCACCAGGGATAAGCCCCAAAAGAACACCGACGAAGCCAGTAAGCCCAGCGCCCCAAAAGTAGCCCAATTGCCCACCTTGAAGTGGCGCAGAATCCGCTCCGCCAGCAAGATGGTTAGCGCCCCGCAGACTGCAGAGAACAGGTTCATCCGGTAGCCTACATCGCCTAGCGGCAGCCGCGACCAGAGATAGCCGATGCTCAGATACAGCGGGTAGCCCGTGGCGCGCATCAGCCCGCCGGTATAGGCTGCCGTGGTCAGCTCGGCGCTATCCAGGTTGT
>JBFYSV010000245.1:0-3506 GCA_041301185.1 Anaerolineae bacterium | reverse complement strand
ACAACTCCGGTCAACATCTGCTCCGCCTGATCAATGACATCCTCGACTTATCTAAAATTGAAGCTGGCAAAATGCAATTGGCTTTTGATGATTTCAACCTGGCCGAAACGATCACTAGTGTACTTCCCACAATATCTGGCCTGATCAAAGACAAACCCATCAAGCTCAAACACGCGATAGCAGAGGATCTACCCATAGTACGGGCTGATCCAATGCGCTTGCGTCAGGTTTTAATCAACCTGCTTTCCAATGCCGCAAAGTTCTCCGAGGAGGGTGAAATCTATGTAGAGGCAGGCATCAAGGCAAACTCCAACGGACAGGATGAAGTATTGATTTCGGTAAGCGATACCGGTCCGGGCATCTCTTCAGAAGACCAGGCAAAACTCTTCCAGCCATTCTCGCAGGTAGACGCATCTCTGACCCGAAAGACGGGAGGAACCGGATTGGGTCTTTCCATCTCTCGGCACCTCGTTGAACTCCATGGCGGTAGAATAGGATTGCACAGCACTGAAGGCCAAGGTTCTACTTTCTACTTCACACTTCCAACACCAAAGATCAAAGAATCCTCAATGGATTATAAGGAACTCAATGGCGCCAAAATCATCCTGGCGATTGATGATGATGTCCAAGTCATCAGCCTATACGAACGCTACCTGCAACCACAAGGCTACCAAGTGATTGCCCTGACCGATCCAACCCAGGCCAAGCAACGTGTCAAACAACTCAAACCCTTTGCTGTCACATTGGACATCATGATGCCTGGCAGGGATGGATGGCTGGTCTTAAACGACTTGAAGACTGACGCTGAAACGCGGGATATTCCGGTTATCATTTGCAGCATTCTAGAAGATGAGGAAAAGGGGTTCAGCCTTGGAGCAACCGATTACCTTGTAAAGCCCATCTTGGAGGAAGACCTCATCAATGCTCTCAATCGCTTGAACAACACTGGCGACATCCGCGATGTTCTTGTGATCGCCGATGACCCTGAGGATCTACAACTGATTGGCAAAATCCTCAATCAATCTACAAATTACAGGGTCATCCTGGCTGAAGGTGGACAACAAGGCTGGCAGTCACTATCGTCAAATCCTCCACATGCCGTGATTCTGGATCTATTCATGTCCGATATGGATGGATTTTCCATACTCGGCAGGTTACGTACGAATCCTATATTGAGGGATATCCCGGTTATTGTAATCAGCGGAACCGACTTGACCGCCGAGCAACAACAACAACTAACCAAATTTGGACAAAGCCTGCTAAAGAAAAGTGCTCTAAATGATACAGAATTGTTTTCGATGCTCGATAATGCCTTAAACCGTTTATCTCTTAAGAAAGGGGCCTGATCTCAATGACTTTCGAATTAATTTGTATTGATTGTGGTCACACCGCTCCATACTTCCCGACTTCGATTAACTGTCCACGCTGCAATAGTCAGTGGAGACAGGCAAAATATGATTATGAAGTTATTGCCAAATCATTACCACAACTCTTGCCTGGGCGCACGTTTGATCTATGGCGCTATCGCGAACTTCTCCCTATCCGCAACCCCAACCCAGCCCTGTCGCTTGGGGAGGGGGGTACTCCCCTCATCCAGGCGACCAACCTTGGGATGATGCTCGGATGTCCAAATATCTTTATAAAGGATGAACGCCAAGGTCCAACATCATCCTTCAAGGATCGACAAGCCGCCGTGACGGTTGCCGCCCTAAAGGAAGCCGGTATTACAGAAATGGTGGCTGCCTCCACCGGTAATGTGGCAATTTCCTATTCAGCATATGCAGCTCGGGCAGGTATCAAATTATGGGCTTTTGTCACCAGTCTCGTTCCGGCAGTGAAAATGCGGGAGATTGCCCTGTATGGGAGTCAAGTTATCAAAGTGACCGGGTCGTACGATCAGGCAAAACAGGTAGCCGCAGAGTTTGCCCGTCAACGCGGACTGTATCAGGATATGGGCGCCCGCACCGTTACATCCATCGAGGCAATGAAAACCATTGCCTATGAGATTGTTGAACAACTCACTGCGATACTTGGTCCCGATCCAAACAATTCAACGAAAAGAACAAAGCCACTTTGGCGCACACCTAACTGGTACATTCAAGCAATCAGTGGCGGGATGGGACCGCTGGGGATCGCTAAAGGGTTCAGAGAATTGGTTGACATGGGCCTGATTGACAGGATACCCGGGATCGCTCCCATCCAGGCTTCTGGCTGTGCACCAATGGTGAACGCATGGAAAGATGGCCTCGATAATGCCATACCGGTTCCATCTCCACGCACACTGATTGAAACATTGGCCACTGGTGATCCTGGACGGGTATACCCTTTGCTAAAGAAATGGGTAATAGACACAAATGGAACCTTCGAAAGCGTAAGCGATGAAGAAGCTTTCCGCGCCATGCACGTGTTGGCTAAGATGGAAGGAATTTCAGCAGAACCTGCGGCAGCAGTTTCTTTTGCAGGTTTGTTCAAACTAATCCGGGCAGGGATAATAAAACCCACTGATGTTGTTGTAGTGAACTGTACGGGTCACACACTCCCGGCTGAGCCGTCTGTATTGGGCGATAATTGGGCTCGCGATGTTGTTTTGCCAACCAAACAGGCTGCCGATACCCCCCAGGATGGCCTCCTGGCAGCACTCAGCCATGTTGCTCCCGATCGTTTTCCAAATGTTGCGATTGTGGATGACAACCCGGAAGTCAGGAGAATGATTCGGCGCATCCTGCAATCTCAGGGCAACTTCACACTCTACGAAGCAGTCAACGGAAAAGAAGCACTGGAGTTGATTGGACGAGAACTACCGGACTTAATCATCCTTGACTTGATGATGCCTGAACTCGACGGGTTCTCAGTACTGGATGCGCTCAGATCCAAACCTGAAACTGCTTCCATTCCCGTTATTGTAGCAACAGCCAAGGAACTTACCTCGGAAGAAAAAAGTCGCTTAAAGGGACAGATCCAGGCACTCATGCAGAAAGGTGATTTCCTAAGTGACGAATTCCTTGAAGAGGTACGAGCTCTGGTTCGGTAACCCAAACGAGATGTGGATGTGGAAAAGATGAGCTTAAAGGGTGGAAAAACTACAGGGATCAGTTCTGCATTAACATCAGCGCTGTTCCTTGGACTTGCACCCGTTATCGGCAAGCAAGCCATTGCATTGGGGTTTTCTCCATGGATTGTCGTTGCGCTACGGACATCAATGGCTGCTCTGCTTCTATTGCTTATTATGAGCTTATTCAAGCGAAAATACTTGTATATCTATCCTGCTGGATTGCTGGGCTGCGGGCTGGCTGGTTTTATTAATGGCCTGGGATCATTGTTTTATTATCAGTCCCTGAAGTATTTGGACGCGAGTGTTGGTGGTTTGCTGTATTCACTATACCCTGTTTTCCTGGCTGGCTGGCTGATCTTGGATCGCCAACCCCCATCAAAATTAACCACTACGCGCGTGGTTATCGCAGCCCTGGGGGTTATTCTCTTAACATTAGCATCACCAGTAGGGGTTC
>JBFYSV010000244.1:0-5723 GCA_041301185.1 Anaerolineae bacterium | reverse complement strand
GCAAGCAGCGGTCAGACATCGTCTCGCTTTCCCACCACGCGGTATGGCAAGCCGAACACTGCCCGCCGGTCTCGGCATGCGAATAAACGCCTCCTTGCGGCTGCGCACCTGCCTGGTCGTTCAGCGGGCCAGGGTTGAACATCCGGTTGCCGCGGGCGAGCGCCACCCCGCCCACGATAAGCAGGGTGATTAGCGTTGCAATAATGCCGCTTGCCGATAAACATCCCAGTCGCCCTGTTTTCATTTCCGTCTCGTATTATTCACCGAAATGACCCGCCCGCAAGGCTTGAATTGGAAAATGTGATTTTCATCTCAGCAGGGTAGCATAATACACCGCGGCGATCGAATGGATGAACGCGGCAGTGAACAGCACCATGCCAATTGGGATATGGACTGCGTGCCATAATGCCAGCATTCGCCGGGCAGTTGCCAGGGAGCTGACCTGGCGGTCAAGCACTCGCCGGCGCTGGATCAGCCGGCTTAAGTCGTCGAGGCGGTCGCGTGTCTCAGCATCCACCTGGCTGCGCAGGCGCTTCCACTCGCGGCGAAAGCGGATATCGCTCCAGGCACGGCCTAGAACCATTGAAACGGAGCTGCCATCACCTTCACGGGGATGGGTAAGCCTCTGCAACACACTGCGGGTGCTTTCCGGACTATCCACCAGAAGGTCCTGGAGCTGATTATCTAGCTGCGCAATCTGCTGCCGCAATAACCCCGCTTCCACTTCAGCGCCGTCTGCCGTGCGCGGCACTGCCGTATAGATATACCGGCCGATGAATCCGCTGGCAACGATCACCACCGTCAGCAGCATGACGATGCCTGCCAGGCCGTTAAACTTCCACGAGCTATGCAGCAGCACCAAATAAGGTCCGACCAACCCGGTGAAGATATGGAAATCTAGCCAGGCAGACATCCGCCCCCATTGCGCCCGGCGAGTGCGCTTGCGCAGCGAGTAGAGTGTCTCGGTCATCAACATCAACAAGAAGCCCAGGATGCCGATGGAATGACCAAAAAACTCGCGCGCAGCCGGGATTCCACCCAGCCCGACAACCATAAACCCGTACAGCAAGGTGATGACCGCAATCGCAAACAAGGCAAGCCAAAGTTCACGATTGCTACGCATTTAACCTCTTCCATTCAATCCAGAAATTCGTCAGGAGGTCGCCCAGGGAAGCATCCGTTTGGAGCAATTGCTGGCGAATGCTGCTGATATTCGCCTGATGTAAGATGAGCTGCTGGAGCGCCTGAGAAAGCGTCTGGTCGCCCATCAAGATCGCACCGAGCAAGGTTTGGTCGCCCACCATCAGCCTGATCCGGTTGACATCGAAATCTGCCTGCGCGGCAATTGCATCCGGCATCTGGCGCCAGGTTTCGCTATCTCCCCGGGCAATGCCCGCCAGATCCCCATCCCTGCCGCCGCCGATAGCGCCAATAATCGTGGTGGTCAGATTTGCCAGCCGGGTGACATTGAATGCGATGGGCTTGATATACGCAACTTGCATGCCTGCCATATTCAAGCCAGCTGTCTTACCCTGCTCGCGCGCCAGTCCCCACAGGCTATCCAGGATCGACCGTCCAGAAATTGGGTCATAGACCTGGGCAACATCTCCCGCAGCAAAGACATCCCGCGCGCTGGACTGCATATACTCGTCAACCAGCACCCCGCGCTCAACCTGGAGGCCAGCTTGCTCTGCCAGCTCGATGCGCGGCGTGATACCGATCGCAAACGCCACAAGGTTGCAGGCAATCTGCTGCCCGTCCCGGGTTTGTACGCCGGTCACCCGGTTGTCCTTGCCCAGGATTTGGTCGATTTCGGTATGGTAGTGGAGCTTTACACCCTCTTCTTCCAGCCGCTTCTCGACAATCCTCGATTCTGTCTCGTCCAGCACGTTGCTCCAGTAGCGGTCTCCGCGCAGCAGGTAGTGCGTCTTTACGTGGCGCGCCACTAATCCCTCAACCAACTCCAGGGCAGTGATCCCGCCCCCAACAACGACCGCCGCCCGCGCCTTGCGGGCTGCTTTCAAAATGCGCCGGGCATCCTCCAGGTTATCCAGCTTCACCACCCCCTCCAGCTCGCTTCCGGGGATAGTGGCTCGGACTGCCGTCGCGCCAGTGGCAATCAAGAGCCGGTCATACCTGATTTGCTCGCCGCTGTGGAGCTGGATCAGGTGCTCCTGCAGGCTGGCACCAACCACCCGCGCTTTAACCTGGCGGAGCCTTAACTTCTGAAAATCAGTCTCTCGGTATGGAAATAGCAACTCTTCAGGGATCTCCCCGGTCAGGTAATACGCCAGACCCGGGCGAGAATAGTAGCCATGCGGGTCGTCGCTGACCAGCACTACCTCCCCCTGGGAATCCTGGCTGCGGATGGCTTCTGCCGCGGCAATACCCGCCGGCCCGCTGCCGATGATCACATAGCGAGGCATTTACCCGTCTCCCTGGCTCTGCCCCGGCAAATCGAACAAATTGGTGCGCTCAAAGCGCAGCACCCCGCGCGGGCAGCGCGCCACACACTCGCCGCACGTCAGGCAGTGGCTGTCTTTGACAGGCTCGCCCAGCCAGGCGTGCCGGCGCACGTCAATGTTAATCGGGCAGTTATACGAGCAGATCCCGCACTGCACGCAGCGGGTGTTCTCCGGCACTACGTACCCCTGTACCAGGGCCTGCCGGCGGGTCTTTTCCTGTTTAAACAATCGGGAGAACTTCATTATCAGTCAGTATCAGCACTTATCTCATCCAGCTTGATGGTGGCAATTGTAACATGCTCAATTAGAGTTATTAGCCGGATGGCAACGTGTGCAACGGCCAGATTCCATTCAAAAACGATAGGGAGGGGCGTAGGGTCTGAAGCTTTTCGCGAGCCCTGGCTAATTATTCGAAGTATAATTGGTTTTGGTGAGCCTTTCCTGCTTATATCCCTCTCCTCCGATTGGATCTGGAACTCTTCCCGGCAATCTAAAGATTTTTAATTATGACCGTATCCATCCCTGCCTCGGATAAATCCCCTTCCAACATTATCCATACCTTACCGGTCTCAGAAGCCTTTGCTGTTGTAGCGTCAGGGCCAGAAGGGCTGTCGAATGACGAAGCCCAGTTGCGCCTTCAGCGATATGGCTCGAATGTCATCACCAAGATCAAGGGCAAACCGCTGTGGCTTAGGTTTCTGGCAAATTTCACCCATGTGATGGCGATCTTGCTCTGGGTTGGTGGCCTTGTTGGATTTATCGCCCAGATGCCCCAACTGGGGATTGCCATCTGGATGGTCAATATCATCAACGGTGCATTCTCTTTCTGGCAAGAGTTCAAAGCCGAGAAAGCCACCGAGGCGCTGCGCGGGCTTTTGCCCTCCTACGCTCGAGTCTTGAGAGACAGCGCTGAGCAACGTATTCTGGTGGAGGAGCTGGTGCCGGGGGACGTCATCTTGGTAGAAGAAGGCGATCGCATCTCTGCCGACGCACGTCTTATTTTGGAAAATGAGTTGCGTGTTGACCAATCTACCCTGAGCGGGGAATCGAATCCAGTGCGCAAGACCAGAGAAGCCGTCCTGCAGGAGGATCTGACCCGGCCCGAATTGCCGAATCTGATATTTGCCGGCACCACCGTTGCAGCCGGGGTTGGCAAAGCCCTGGTGTTTGCTACTGGTATGGATACGGAGTTTGGCAAGATTGCCCACCTGACTCAGGCGGTAGGCGAACAGCTCAGCCCTCTTCAAAAGGAAATGGCGCGGGTGACCAAGTTGGTAACCATCATGGCTACCAGTATCGGCTTTTTCTTTTTTGTCCTGGGAATATTTGTCGCTGGCGTGGATCTGGCGGAAAGTTTCATCTTTGCCATGGGCATGATCGTGGCTTTCGTGCCAGAGGGGATGCTGCCAACCGTAACATTATCATTGGCGATGGGCGTACAACGCATGGCTCGCAGGAATGCCTTAATCAAACGGCTCTCTGCAGTGGAGACGCTGGGTAGCACTACGGTCATATGCACCGATAAGACTGGCACGTTGACACAGAATGAAATGACGGTAAGTGCTATCTGGCTTCCAGGAAATAGTTTCACAGTGACAGGTGTCGGATATTCCCCCCAAGGACAGATCCAGTTGGATGGCGTGCCGGATGGACGAGCCGCTGCTGAATTAACTCCATGGAAGGATGATCTTCATAGCTTGCTGATGGCTGCTGGTTTGTGCAACAATGCCCGTTTATTACCGCCCAATGACGAAACTACTAAATGGACGGTCCTTGGCGATCCCACCGAGGCAGCCTTGCGAGTGGCTTCCCAGAAAGGCGGACTGGATCTGGAATCTGAAGCTCAACGCTTGCCCCGTATCCGGGAGCTGCCGTTTGATTCACGACGTAAACGGATGAGCACTATCCATAAAGAACGGGATACCCAACTGGTTTATGTGAAAGGTGCGCCGAAAGAGTTGCTGTCCTTATGCACTCAAGTCAGACAAGCTGAGCAGGACAATCCTTTAGATCAAGCATTACGCCTGAAGATCCTCGCTGCCAATGACGAGTACGCTAGAAACGGCTTGCGGGTGTTGGCCCTCGCCCAGCGACGCTTGCCTGAAGCGGGTTATGAGTACACACCAGAATCGATAGAGTGTGAGCTCGTGTTCCTGGGCCTGATGGCGATGATGGACCCACCTCGTCCAGAAGTTGCTGAGGCGGTCCACATGTGTCACAGCGCTGGCGTTCATATCATCATGATCACAGGCGATTATGGTCTGACTGCCGAATCCATCGCCCGACGCATTGGGATCTTAAAAACTGCTGAACCGAAGGTTATCACAGGCGTAGATCTGGATGCCCTCAGCGATCAAGCGCTGAAAGAAGTATTAAAGCAAGAGGTAATCTTTGCCCGGGTAGCCCCGGAGCATAAGCTGCGCGTCGTTACGATGCTCAAAGAATTAGGCGAGATCGTTGCGGTGACTGGTGATGGGGTTAATGATGCCCCTGCTTTAAAAAAGGCCGATATTGGTGTTGCGATGGGTCTGGCTGGCACCGATGTTGCTAAAGAAGCCGCAGATATGATCCTGACCGATGATAATTTTGCCTCAATTGTCTATGCAATCGAAGAAGGGCGGGCAGTCTATTCCAATATCCGCAAGTTCGCGGTTTATGTCTTTAACAGCAATATGGCTGAAGCTGTGCCATTTATAGTGTTTCTTTTCTCACGTGGATTGATCCCCCTGCCTCTGACTGTGATGCAGGTATTGGCAATTGACCTGGGAACCGATATGGTGCCTGCAATTGGATTGGGTTCAGAACCACCCGAGGCCGGCATTATGAAGCGCCCGCCTCGTTCTCAGAAAGAACCCTTATTAAATGCAAAACTCCTTGGCAAAGCATTATTATGGTATGGCATGATTGAATCGGTAGCTTCAATGTCAGCTTACTTTTACTTTAACTGGCTGCAAGGCTGGCCGGCTGTGCCTCTGGCTTCTGAGGGCACCCTGTACATGATGGCGACAACAATGACCCTGGCAGGCGTAGTTGTCACCCAGGTTGGCGCTGTGATGGGCTGCCGGACCGACCTGATTTCGGTGTTTCGCATTGGGTTATTTACCAATCGTCTGGTTTTATGGGGTATCGTGGTGGAATTGGTATTACTGGGGATACTCATCTATGTGCCGTTCTTACAGCCCACCTTTAACACTGGCCCGATCGGCGTGCAGGAGTGGGTCTACCTTTTTGCTTGGACTCCGATAATCTTTTTACTTG
>JBFYSV010000242.1:0-24348 GCA_041301185.1 Anaerolineae bacterium | reverse complement strand
CCAAGCGGTGACCAGAACTGGTACAGTCCTAGCTTGCCCGCCTCGCCATCGGACACAAAGGTATGTTGAATAGAAAACCCTGTCTCGGCAGCGAGATCATCCAGCTCTTGCAATGAGAAGTGGTGCACGTAACGCAGACCGCTGCCGCCGCGCCGCCAGTCTAGCAGATAATCTCCCGGGTCAACCTGCGCAGGGCTCAAACCGGCGTTCTCCCAGGGTTGGATGCGGGCTTGTAAGCGAGGGCTATTCATAAACTGCCATACAGAGTGAATGAAGCTGCCGGAGGGTGAAATGTACTGTCTGACTTTGCGCAGCAACCGGGTACGCACCTGTCTGCCTGGGAGGTGATGGAGCACGGCAAATGCCAGGATCAGGTCGAAAGGAACCCTTCCCGGCGCGGGAAAATGAGCACTTAAGGATTCCTCCCAGCTTTCTGTTGCCAGGTCAGCCTGGGTAAACCGAAATACCGGGCTGGTGTTGGGGTCTAAAGGATGGATTTTTTCCCTGGCGTGTTGCAACAAAACTGGGCTGAAATCCAGTCCGATATACAAACCGTTAAAATTCCGCCGGGCAAGCTGCCTGGCCAGCTCACCATTGCCGCATCCCAGATCCAGGATACGAGCGGTGGGGGGGATGGTTGCCAGAACCCGGCTCACGCCGGGCTGCAGGCGCGTCCGCGTAGCGGAAAATTCCTTTCCCATGGTCTGGTAAAATTGACGGTTAAGCGCCAGTAATTGAGAGGCTATGTCTTTTTCCACAGGCCAATTATAGCTGCAAGGACGGCTGGCGCGACGAGACATCCTGGTTGCTGAAGAAAACGACGGGCTTATTCGGTGATGGAAGAAAAAATGTGGTATAAAATCCGCCGCCAGACGCCGGAACGGCTGCTCCTGGCGCGCAAAGTGCTGGAAGAGGTGCGCGCCGGTCGTTCTGTGCTAGGCGCTCTACGGAATAATCCACTGCCAGATGGCGGCTATCTAGGCAAATATATGCTGGTGGCTGCCTACCGCCAATTGACTGATAGCGGCGAATGGCAGTTTGACCAGAATTTCCTGGCGCGAATACGCATGAAGCCCGTGCGCACCCTGTCTGGTGTGACGACAGTGACGGTGCTGACCAAGCCCTATCCGTGCCCTGGGAAGTGTGTCTTCTGCCCCACCGATGTGCGCATGCCGAAAAGTTACTTGCCGGATGAGCCAGGGGCGCGGCGAGCTTTGGAGCATGCTTTTGATCCGTTTGATCAGGTGGCAGCTCGGTTAGAGGCGTTACAGGCAATCGGGCATCCCACCGATAAGGTCGAGCTGCTTGTTTTGGGCGGCACATGGAGCTCTTACCGCCGCGATTACCAGGAGTGGTTTATCCGGCGATGTCTCGAGGCATTGAATCAGACCCCAGCTGCCACTTTGGCTGACGCCCAGGCAATGAATGAGACAGCTGCAAACCGCAACGTGGGCTTAGCTATCGAAACCCGCCCGGATCACGTCAACTCAGGCGAGCTGGTCTGGTTGCGCCACCTGGGGGTAACGAAAATCCAGATGGGGGTGCAGAGCCTGGATGATCGCATCCTGGAATTGAATCGGCGGGGGCATACCGCCGCCGAGACATACCGTGCCGTTGCCCTGTTACGGGCAGGCGGGTTCAAAATCGTCCTGCACTGGATGCCCAACCTGCTTGGGGCGACTGTCGATCTCGACCGCGAGGATTTCAGTCGCCTGTGGCAGGGTTTATGCCCGGATGAGATCAAGATCTACCCAACCCAGTTGTTATCCAACGCGGAGCTATACGATTATTGGTTGCGGGGTGAGTACCAACCCTATACGACCGAAGCGTTGATTCATTTGATCGCGGATATCAAGCCGACCATCCCGCGTTACTGCCGGGTGAACCGGGTGATTCGTGATATCCCATCGACCAATGTAGTGGAGGGAAACAAGCGCACCAGCCTGCGCCAGGATGTTCACTTAGAGATGCAGCGGCGAGGGACGCGCTGCGAGTGTATTCGCTGCCGGGAGGTGCGCGGGCAAGAGATCACTGCCGACTCGGTTGACTTGCAGGACCAGGTGTACCCAGCCCAGGAGAGCGAAGAGCATTTCCTCTCGTTTGTCACACCTGAAGATAAACTGGCTGGTTTTCTGCGTTTATCCCTGCCTGGACCAGGTGCTGTGAGTGCTGGCATTCCTGAGCTGGAGGGAGCTGCGATTATCCGTGAGGTGCATGTGTATGGGCAATCACTCCAGGTGGGCGAGGCGCAGAGCGGTGCGGCCCAACATGCCGGGCTCGGGACACGCTTGCTTAACCGGGCGGAACAGATCGCCCATGCCAGAGGCTACCGGCAGCTAGCCGTTATATCAGCAATTGGGACCCGGCGTTACTACCTGCGCAGGGGGTTTGAGCGCAGTGACCTGTACTTGATCAAATATTTGTAAGATAAGCCTTGGCGTTACGCCATTCGTAATTACCATATCAGGAGGCGCCAGGTGATCCGATGGTTTGCACTCTTCTGGATTTTTGTAAAAGTTAACTTGCTTACCACCTCCGGCCCGGCATCGGTTGGGCTGCTTTATAAAGAAGCGGTAGGTAGCCTGATGACCGAGAGCGAGTTTGTGGAGGCGGTCGGCTTTTCCAGCGTCTTACCCGGCAGCGACGCTCTACAGCTGGCTATGTTTGTGGGCTACGCGGCGGGTGGGGTGCCGGGAGCGCTGGCAGCTCTGATGGGCTCAATCTTGCCGCCAACCATTATCATGCTAGGGATTGTTACGATCTTACAGCGCTTGCGTGGGGAAGCCTGGGTAGGGAATTTTGTGCGTGGGCTTACCCCGGCTGTGGCTGTTTTGATGGTGGTGGTAGCCTGGCAGATATTCCGCGGCAATGAGAGCGCTAAGGGGATGGGAACCCTGGTAATCGCAGCGATTAGCCTGGCAGCCTTGCTGCTTAAGGCTCCCGCTCCGCTTGTCTTGCTCGGCGCAGGTGTGTTGGGAATCATATTCTTTCGCTAGAGAGTACAGCCTCATGGAAAGCAAAAAACCGATCCTGTTATTGTGCACAAATGGCGATTTGCACACTCACCCGGCGCTTGAGTACGGCGTATGGCTGGCAGGAGCCTTAAAAGCGGATGTGGAATTATTGGGGATTTCGGAATCATCCGAAGAAGCCGGGATGGTAGAAGCTCTGCTGGATGAGACTGCCAGCCGGTTGGATTTGCTAGGGATCTCTTACAAAACGATCCTCGAATCAGGGCATGGACCAGAGACAATCGCCCGCTATGCTGGACCACAGCATCTGACGGTTGTTGGCCCACTGGGACGAACCACCTGGCAGCGGATGGTGCACGGGCGCTCGATCCGCCAGATCATGGAAAAGGTGGCGACCTCGATCCTGTATATCCGCCAGGCGCACCTTAAACTGGAGCGCATCTTATTGTGCATGGGCGGATTGGGATATGCATCCAGTATGGAAATGGTTGCCCTTTATCTGGCACAGGCAACTAAGGCCAGGATAACTTTGCTGCATGTTGTTGAACCCGTCAATCTGGAATACAAGACTGCCAGAGAAGTTCAGGCTAACTGGCAGAACATCCTGGAAACGGATACCCCGCAGGGACAAAATCTAAGCCAGGCGCTGGCTTTAGCCCAGGGGACCGGTCTCAGGGTAGAGTTCGAGGTCTGCAGGGGAAATATTGTCCATCAAATACTCGAAGAGGCGCGCCAGGGCAGTTACGACTTGATCGGGATGGGCTCTCCATACAGCGCCCGCAGCTTGCGCCACCTGTACATGCCCAATGTAACTGCCGAGGTGGCGGAGGCCCTGGAATGTCCCATCCTGACAGTCCGCCATGGGCATGGTGTTTTTGATCCATAGCTGCTCCCACAAACCTTTTAGATCCAAATGTCATGGTTTAATCGATTATTTGTGACACTCGACACACCCAATTAAGATATGCGTCTCTTGAAAAAAAGGCGGATATCTGTCACAATTATCTAGTCAAATCAGCCCGAACATACATTTGAAAGGAAGTATCTATGAGTGCATCAACCGATTTTCCTGGTCTTCGTCGCTTCACGCCGACGAAATTAAATCTACGCGTCCCCGTTCCATCTGATATTGAGATCGCCCAAGAGGTTGAGCTAAAACCTATCAACCAGATCGCAGAAGAGGTGGGTCTGCGCCCGGATGAACTTGAGCTGCATGGTAATTTCATGGCGAAAGTTAAGTTGGAAACCTTGGAACGCCTCAAGGATGTCCCGGATGGGATCTATGTGGATGTCACTGCAATCACGCCTACCCCGCTGGGGGAGGGGAAAAGCACTACCATGGTCGGTTTGAGCCAGGCTTTAGGTGCCCACCTGGGGAAGAGGGTGTTCACCTGTATCCGCCAGCCCAGCCAGGGGCCGACCTTTGGTATCAAGGGCGGTGCTGCGGGCGGTGGTTATAGCCAGGTTGTACCCATGGAGGATTTCAACCTGCACCTGACCGGCGATATCCACGCCATCACGGCTGCCAATAACCTGTTAGCGGCGGCGATCGATGCCCGCATGTTCCATGAAGCCAACCAGAAAGACGATGAAAAGCTTTTCAATGCCCTCTGCCCGCAGGACAAGCAGGGCAACCGCAGATTCTCACCGTCTATGCTGCGCCGCTTGAAGAAGCTTGGCATCGATAAGACCAATCCGGTTGATCTGACTGCTGAAGAGCGCAAGCGCTTTGCCCGCCTGGATATCGACCCGGCCAGCATTACCTGGCGGCGCGTAGTGGATACCAACGACCGTTTCTTGCGCGAAATCGAGGTCGGTCTTGGGCCAGAGGAGAAAGGCATGACCCGCCGGACCGGCTACGACATCACTGTAGCCAGTGAGATCATGGCCATCCTGGCTCTGACCACCGACCTGGAAGACATGCGCGAGCGCTTCTCGCGGGTCGTCATCGGCACGAACAAAGCCGGCGAAGCAGTGACCGCCGAAGACCTGGGCGTGGCTGGAGCCATGACGGTTTTGATGAAAGACGCCATCAAGCCGACCCTGATGCAGACCCTGGAAGGCACCCCGGTCTTTGTCCATGCCGGTCCGTTTGCCAATATCGCTCATGGCAACAGCTCGATCATCGCTGACCGGATCGCCCTCAAGCTGGCAGATTACGTGATCACCGAGTCCGGTTTCGGCGCTGATTGCGGCATGGAGAAGTTCTTCAACATCAAGTGCCGCTACTCGGGGCTGGTACCGCAGGTGGTGGTGATTGTTGCTACGGTGCGCGCTCTGAAGATGCATGGCGGTGGACCCAAGGTGGTGGCAGGCAAACCGCTCGACTCCGCGTATACCGACGAAAACCTGGAACTGCTGCGCGCCGGTTTGGGCAATATGCAACATCACATCAAAAATGCATTGCACTTTGGCGTCAATGTTGTTGTGGCGATTAACTCGTTCAAGGACGATACCCCTGCTGAAGTGGAGCTGGTGCGCCAGGCTGCCCTGGAAGCTGGTGCTGAGGACGCAGTTGTCGCTCGTCACTGGATGGAAGGTGGTGCAGGGGCGGTGAAGCTGGCCGAGGCAGTGATCAAAGCGGCGGAGAAACAGACCAATTTCAAGTTCCTCTACCCCCTCGACCTCTCGATCAAAGAGAAGATTGAGATCATTTGTAAGGAGATCTATGGCGCAGATGGGGTAGATTACTCACCAGAAGCGGAGGCCAAGATCGAGTTATACAACCGGCTCGGTTTTGATAAACTCCCTATGAATATGGCCAAGACCCATCTCAGCCTGAGCCACGACCCTACTTTGAAAGGTGTTCCAAAGGGATTCCGTGTCCCGATCCGCGATATCCGCGCCTCGGTTGGTGCTGGTTTCTTGTATCCACTGCTGGGTGAAATGCGTACCATGCCCGGTTTGCCAACCCGTCCGGTTTTCTACGATGTGGACCTGGACCTCAAGACAGGGCGTGTGGTAGGTCTGTTCTAAATCTCTGCCCTCTGCTTCAAAAGCCCTTCGCCAGAGAATGATCTACCTGGCGAAGGGTTTTTAATTTTCTCTCTTGCCTGGCTGGTTCGCGGTGATCAAGTTAAACCCAGTTAATAAAACTGTAAAGAGGCCATTTCTTAAAGCTGTCTATAATAGGGATATTGTCATGATTCATCAACCAGTGTCAGGTGAAATATGTACTCCTATTTACC
The DNA here is from genome assembly GCA_041301185.1 of Anaerolineae bacterium. Classification (GTDB taxonomy): domain Bacteria; phylum Chloroflexota; class Anaerolineae; order Anaerolineales; family UBA4823; genus JAQBDA01. The sequence continues at coordinate 18,188 of JBFYSV010000242.1, read as the reverse complement.
GTCTGATAGTGAAGAAGACAATTACAGGCGATCCACCCGGCTATTGTTGGCGTTAAATTCTGCGGCAGCGCAACTCCAACGGTCGGCACGTTCTGAAGCGGACGTTTTCCAGGCTTTCTCTGAACAAATCGTCAAAATTGGCCTGTTCGGAAGCGTTAATCTGCTTTTGGAAGATGGTGAGCACCTGATGATGATGGTTGCAGCGGTTCCCTGGGAGAATATTGCTCATCTGGAAGACCTTGCCGACCCTGAGTTGTGGTCGGATTGGTCAGCGGGTGTGCAAACGATCCGCTTCTTGATCCCGGTTACTGCAATAAAATCCTATGCCAGAGTGCTCGAGACTGGCGAGTCCGTGTACGATGCAGATATCAGCCAATATTTACAGACTATTCTCCCCACCGAGTATCAGTTCTTGGCAAATGATATTCTCTCCAGGTTCGGTGGTAAACCAGGGATATTTGCTCCGCTCATTATTGAGGGGAAGATCCAGGGTTTGTTAACGGTAAATGGCGCTGGCTTATCCCGAGAAGATATCCCGGCTGTTGAAGCCTTTGCCAACCACACATCAATTGCTTTGGAAAACGCGCGCCTGTTTGCTCAAGCACAAGCCCAAGACTTAGAGCGAAAACATGCTGAGGAGGCGTTGCGGGCAAGCGAGCTGAAATATCGCAGCATCGTCCAGAAATCCACGGATGGAATAATCCTGGTCAACGAACAGGGGTTGGTGATTGAATGGAACGAGGGCCAGGAGCGAATAACAGGATTAAGCCGGGGTCAAGTGATAGGCCGCCCGATCTGGGATGCGCAGTTGCAGCTACATCCCTTTGATGAAATTTCTGAAGAATATAAACAAAACCTTATCTCGAACACCCTGGATTTCCTGGAGAAGGGCTACTCTTCTTGGATGGAGAGTTTTCGTGAGCATGATATCCGCCGGACGGATGGGGAGATACGCAGTGTACAGGTTGTCCTCTACCCGCTCAAAACAGATAAAGGTTGTATGGTTTGCAGCATCCTCCGCGATGTCACCGAGCGCCGGAAAATGGAGGAAACTCTACGCAGCAGGGCGGATGAACTGGCAGTGTTGCAGGCTTTGTCACTAGACCTGACCACGGTCCACGAGCTTCCAGTGCTGTTGAGCAATATTGTAGAAAAAGCAATGCAACTATTGGGTGCTAAGGGAGGCAGCCTGTATCTGTGTGAAGCTGAGCTCGATCAGCTTCGCCTGTACGTTGAGCTACAGGTAAATTCGCAAGAATTCATTGGGAGCACACTGAAATATGGCGAAGGCGCTGCCGGGGCGGTGGCCTTGAGTGGTCAGCCGTTGATCATCGATGATTATCGAGAATGGCCGGGTAGGGCGAGCGTGTTCGATAATGTCAAACCCTACACCGCAGTGCTTACTGTGCCAATGATCTGGCAAGGACAAGTCACTGGCGTGCTTCAGGTATTAGATGACATCAATTACCGGCGCTTCACCCAGGCAGATCAAGAGCTGCTCTCATTATTCGCCAATCACGCTGCAGTTGCCCTGGAGACGACGCGTCTGCTGGAGTCGGAACGATTTCGCCGGCAAGAGGCGGAAACGCTCGGAATGGCATCTGCGGAGCTGACTTCTACCCTGGACATTGACCAGTTGCTTTCAGCGATCTTGTCCCATCTGGAGGGAGTAGTCCCTTATAACAGTGCTGCTGTGTTTTTGCGCCAGGGCCAGGATTTGACAATTGTTGCGGCACGCGGCTTTTCACGCAGCAAAGAAATTGTGGGTACACGAATCCCGGTAGAGCAAGATAGCCTGTTCTTGGAGATTGAACGACTCAAACGTTCGATCATCCTGGAAGACGTTCAAAAAGACCCGCGCTTCCGGGGCTGGGGAGGTGTCGATCATGTACGTGGCTGGCTGGGCACCCCATTGATCGTGAGAGGCGAGGTGATTGGTTGCCTGACCCTGGATGGAGAGACACCGGGGGCTTTCCATGCCAGCCATGCAGCCCTGGTTGAGGCGTTTGCCAATCAGGCTGCGATTGCTATCGAAAAGGCGCGCCTGTTCGAGGCCGAGCGGCAAGCTCGCCAACAGGCAGAGGCAATGCGCGATGCAGCCCATATTATCAGCTCGACACTTTCGCTTAATGAAGTGCTGGAAGCGGTTTTGGAGCAGATGGCGGCGGTGCTTCAATTCGATAGCGGCAATATCATGCTGCTGGAAGGGGATCGGATGATGATCAAAGTCTGGCGGGGCTACCAGACTCAGGCGGTTGAGGATTTGGTCAGGTCTGTTCGCTTCGATCTCTCGCCTGAGCATGCAGTGGGAGCGGTAGTGATCAGCCAGGAGCCCCTGATGATCCCCAATGTCAGGCAAGATTTGCGCTGGCAGAATACTCCATTGAGCGAGCACATTCAGTCCTGGCTGGGTGTGCCATTGACCGTTCGAGGTCAGGTGATTGGCCTATTTAACCTGGATAGGGCAAAGAAAGTGGGCTTCAGCGAAGACGAAATTGCCCTGGTTCAGACTTTTGCAGCTCATGCCGCGGTGGCCATCGATAACGCCCGGCTATATGAACAGGCTGCAACCGAAAGGCGTCACCTGCGCCTGCTGTATGCTATCGGCCAGGAGCTGGCTACCAGCCTGGATTATGATGAAATCCTCAACCGGGCTATTTCACTTACCTGTCAGGTCATTGGCGGTGTTGTGGGACAGGCGTTTCTATACTTGCCTGAGGTAGATCGGCTGAAATTGTCTGCTCTGTATGGAAAAGATGATGGGTATGGAGCGCAGCCCGATCCCTGGTTGGAGATTGATCTGAGCATGGGTTTAGCGGGCTGGGTTGCCAGCAAACGCCAGCCTGCATATGTTCAAGATGTCAGCCAGGATGAGCGCTGGTTTCATGTAGACGGACTGGATGATGGTGTGTGTTCTGTAATTACTGCGCCAATCCTATCTGGTGAGCGGATGTTTGGGGTTCTGAGCGTACTGCACAACCAACCGGCAGCATTTTCTTATGACCAGCTGGACCTGCTGCAAACGATATGCCACGAGGTCGGCCTGGCGCTCAGCAATGCTGACCGCTATCAGGAGGTGAACCGGCGCCTGGCGGAGATTACCCTGATCCAGAACCTGACCGAGATCTTTAATCAACGCCTGAATTTACAGGTGCTGCTGGACGAAGTGGTCCAACAGCTCTACGAACGCTTTAATTTCCCTCTGGTGGAGATATTTTTAATCCAGGATGATAAGCTGGTTCTGCAGGCATACCGTGGCAACCCTTTGAATGTAACCTCGCAATCGATCGAGCAAGGTGTGGTGGGGCGCGTTGCGCGCACCGGACAGGCAAGCTTTATCCCAGATGTCTCCCAGGACCCGGATTACTACTGCTGCTCGCCGGATACTATTGCTGAGCTGGCTGTCCCTATCCACCGGGAAGATAAAGTGATCGGCGTGATAAACATCGAAAGCCTGTTGCCTGATCAGTTGACCGCTCATGACTGCGAGCTCTTGCAGGTTCTGTCGGGTCAGATCTCTGTCGCTTTGGAGAATGCCGTGCTCTACGACCAGGTGCGCCAGCACGCCGATGAACTGGAGCTACTGGTTGACCAGCGCACCCTGGAGTTGACGAACCTTTACGAGCTGAGCCAGAAGATCGCCTATACACTGGGATATGAGGATTTGCTCAAGTTGCTCCTCAGCCACTTAAGAGCCGTCGTTGGTTGCGACCTGGCATCTGGATGCCTGGTAACGGGTGGATACCGTCTGTTCTTTGTTGAATCGGCTCGTGAGATAACGATAGAAACGATGAAGGCGATACGCAAGAGCGCTCTTGATGCCTTTGGCAGGCAGAGTGTGAGTACCCAGAAACTGGAATCAGTCCCAGTCGAGTTGATTCGCGCTCCGGACTATGACAAACGAATGCCACCCCTGGATCAGGTGTCATCTGTCTTATCGATACCGCTGATATTGGGACGCAAAACGGTTGGCGCTTTGATCGTTGCTGGGGAGAGAGAAAAACTATTCGGTGGCTATCAAATGCGTTTGCTGGAGACTTTCGCTATCCAGGCGGGCTCTGCCCTTGAACGTATTGCGGCGATCCTGGATGCAGAGCAGAAACGGCTTGAAGGCCTGGTTGAGCATTTGCCAGTAGGTGTGATATTGCTGGATACAGATTATCGTCTCTTGGTGGCGAACCCGCTGGCCAAGTCGATATTAACCACATTGAATGCGGGGTTAGATGGCGGATATTTAACCCGTTTGGATAGTTATCCTCTTGATGAATTAATTTATCGCTACCGGGACCCGCTGCCGGTTGAGATCATCTCCGATGGCCCCCCGCGGCGGGTATTTGAAGCACAGGTGCGCCCGATGGGCAAGGGCAGCCAGCAATGGGTCATGACAATGAGGGAGGTCACTCAAGAGCGGGAGATCCAGTCCCGCATACAAATGCAGGATCGCCTGGCTACGGTGGGTCAATTGGCAGCAGGCATTGCCCACGACTTTAACAATATTATGGCAGCTATCCTGGTATATACCGACTTAATAATGAGTGATCCCAGCTTACCCAAAACCAGTCACGATCGTCTGGCGATCATTGAACAGCAAGTTCAGCGGGCAGCCAGTTTGATCCGCCAGATCCTGGATTTCAGCCGCCGGGCAGTGATGGAACAGAGCTCACTGGACTTGTTGCCCTTTATCAAAGAACTGGAGAGAATGTTGGGACGTGTGATGCCTGAGACCATCCGGCTGGAATTGGCGTATAAACCTGGAGAGTATGTCGTTCATGCTGACCCAACCCGTCTCCAGCAGGTATTTATCAATTTGGCTGTTAATGCGAGGGATGCCATGCCTCAGGGTGGTGTGCTGCATTTCTCTCTCGATCACTATCGCCTTAAACTCGACGAAGACCCTCCTATCCCTGACCTGGAACCTGGCGAATGGATTAAAATCTCTGTGCGAGATAGTGGTGAGGGGATATCTCCAGAAGTCTTGCCGCATATTTTTGAGCCCTTTTTCACCACCAAACCGGTAGGTCAGGGAACTGGTTTAGGGCTTGCTCAGGTTTATGGCATTATCAAACAACATGAAGGGCATATCGATGTGAGCAGTCTGCTAGGCGATGGGACAGAATTCACCCTTTACCTGCCTGCTTTGCCAGACACTGTAAACGAGAAGAGACACACCGAACCGCTTGCCCCGCTGGATGGCAAGGGGAAGGTTATCCTGGTTGTTGAAGACGACCTAGCTACCCTGGGTGCATTACAAGCTTTGCTTGAAGCCAAGAACTATGATGTCCTCACGGCGCGCAATGGCTATGAAGCGGTTCAGCAATATAAGCGTTCAGCAGCGATGATATCTCTGGTGGTCAGCGATGTGGTGATGCCGCAAATGGACGGCGTGAAGCTATATAGGGCTTTACAGGAGCTATCACCACAGATGAAATTCATGTTTGTCACCGGTCATCCTCTGGAGGGCGATAGCCAGACGCTGCTGGAGCAGGGGGATGTCCACTGGTTACAGAAACCCTTCTCGGCGCGAGATTTCACCCGCATGGTCCAAAACTTGCTAGAAACATGATTGGTTCACACGAGGTACGGTTGACAGCCTGATTAATATCTGGCAAACATGCCCACGACCATCACCAGGATGATCATGATTGCGATCACAGTAAAGATGATCTGTTGAGTGCGCATCCGCCGTTTATCGCGATCGTTGGATGTTTTTTTCTTCTGAGCCATACGTTATACTCCTATGATTGGCAGATTATTCCAGGTGGGATTTGATTGCCTGGACAATTTTGTTGGTGATCCCCGGCACAGCTAGCAATTCTTCCTCCGTGGCTTGCTGAATATCCTGAATTGAACCAAAGTGGCTCAATAGCAGATTGCGTCGTGCGGGGCCGATTCCGGGAATGGCATCCAAACGCGAGGCCAAACCTTCCTTTGTGCGCAATCGCCGATGAGATGTAATTGCAAAGCGATGCGCTTCGTCGCGAATGCGCTGGACCAGGTAGAGCCCTTGTGACTGGCGCGGGATTAAGATGGAAACCGCCTGTCCTGGGACAAATAGTTCTTCGTTCTGCTTTGCCAGCCCGGCAACAGGTATTTTACCTGTTAAACCAAACCGCTCCAGGACTGCCACTGCCCGTCCTAGCTGGCCTTTACCGCCATCCACCAGAAGCAGGTCGGGGAGCAGGGCAAAGGCGGGGTCTGGCTTTTTTCCGGGCGCTTCGCTTTCCTTGCTAGCCTGCCAACGATTGAAGCGCCGGGTAAGCACTTCCTCCATGCTGGCAAAATCGTCCGGACCAACTACACTTCGAATGTTAAAGTGGCGGTAATGTTTCTTCTTGGGTACGCCCTGTTCGAAGACCACCATGCTTCCGACGGCAGCCGTACCCTGGGTGTTGGAGATATCATAGCACTCGATCCGGTTGGGGGGCGCCGGGAGCGCCAGCGCCTGGCGCAGTTCCTCAAGCGCCTGCTCCTGCCGGTGGCTATCTGCCTGCCACTGTGCCTGCAAAGCCGATAGGGTTTCTGCGGCATTTTGGGCTGCCATTTGGATCAATTCGTGTTGCATGCCCTCGTGGGGGACGATGATTTCAACCTTTTCGGAGCCACTCTTCTGTCTTAACCAATGCCGAATAATCTGAGCTTCTTCGATATCGTGGGGTAGTAGCAGCTGTTCGGGCACGTTGGGAGCTTGATCATAGAACTGCTTGAGGAACTCAGAAATCACCCCAGGGTCAGGGATGGCTTCTGTGCCCTCCAGCAGAAAATATTCCCTACCGATCAGTTTGCCACCGCGGATGAAAAATACCTGCACGCAGGCTTCTCCGTTGGAGCGAGCCATAGCAATCACATCCGAATCGATGTATTCGCTGGAGATCACTTTCTGGCGTTCTACCACGTTATCAATGGCGCGAATCTGGTCACGCAAGGCTGCGGCGCGTTCGAAGCGCAGGTTCTCTGCTGCCTGTTCCATCTCAGAGTGCATCCGAGAGACGATCGGCTCTGTGCGTCCTTGCAGGAACTGGCACAGGTCGTCGATCATCTGCCGGTATGCTGCCTGGTTGATCGCGCCAATACATGGTGCGGCACATAGCTTGATGTCATAGTATAAGCAGGCGCGCTCGTCTTCGCCAGTGATTACCCGGTCGCAGGAGAGGTAGGGGAAGATCCGCCGCAGAACGTCCAGCGTTTGGTGGACAGCCCACACGCTAGTATAAGGTCCAAAGTAGCGCGAGCCATCTTGCACCATCTGCCGGGTCACCGTCACCTTGGGGTATGGATCAGCCCAGTGGACCTTGATATACGGGTAGCGCTTATCGTCCTTCAGCCGGACATTGTAATGCGGGCGGTGTTTCTTGATCAGATTCATCTCCAGGATCAGGGCTTCCAACTCGGAATCCACCACGATCCATTCGATTGAGTCGATCTTGCGCACCAGCTTGGCGGTTTTTAGATTGGCATTTGCACTGTGATGGAAATACGAACGCACCCGGTTACGCAGGTTGATTGCCTTGCCCACGTAAATCACTTTGCCCGCATCATCTTTCATGATGTAGCAGCCGGGACGGGTCGGGAGTGTATCCAGCACTGCCTGAATCTTTTCGGAAACGTCCATAATTCAGGGAGATTTTATCATGCTCGCATGATGGCAAAGGAGTTTTGTTTTTAAAGGGGGATCGTTTTATAATCCAGCTATGGACAGGCAAGCTTTGGAGTTCTCCCTGGGTGAGCTTCTGTTAGGGCAAGGGCTACGTCTGGCTGTAGCCGAGTCCTGCACGGGTGGTCTGGTGGGGCATCTCATCACCAATGTCCCTGGTTCTTCACAATATTTCCTGGGCGGGGTAATGGCTTATGCCAATGAAACCAAGATAAAACTGCTGGGCGTGCGGCAGCATACTCTGGATGAGCATGGCGCAGTGAGCCGCGAAACCGTGCTGGAGATGGCGGCAGGCGTGCGCCGGTTGCTGGCAGCCGACATCGGAGCAGCCATCAGCGGCATTGCAGGTCCGGGAGGCGGGACGCCCGAGAAGCCGGTGGGATTGACCTGGATCGGGCTATCTGCCCCGGGCGTGGATGCTGCCTGGAGCTATGTCTGGCGCGGGGACCGGCTGGCGGTCAAGGAGCAGTCTGCCCGGCAGGTGCTGCGTCTGGTGGTCGACTATCTTTTGGGGCAGCTACCCGATAACGATGCAATCTATGAAGGATGATCAACGGGTGTGGAATATGGAACCTGTGGAAGTCACGGCGCGTTTCGATCTGGACGGTAAGATCATACCGCTGACTTTCTCCTGGCGCGAGAAGAATTATAAAGTCGCCTCGGTCGGGCGAAGCTGGGAGGATGAAGCCGGGCGCCATATCCTGGTTATGACACCCGGCGATCGCATCTATCAGCTGGTCTTTATCCCGGCGGAAAGTCTCTGGTACCTGCACCCTCTGGACAGCGACCGGATGCCCTCTTGAGGCAAAGAATCTTCACCGTGCTAGGTGCAAGCATACCAGGAAGGGTCTCAAGCAGCTCCATCCCGGATGCTCACTGACCCAGCCGTTCTCTCTCCTCAGTAACCAGGCTCTCATCCAGCTTGCGGAACAGGGGTTCGAGTTGGTTCAGCGCCTGTCCGGGCTGCAGCTGACTGGGCGCCCACTTGCCGCTTGCTTTTTCAGGTCGGTAGCGCAGGACGGTATGTTCGCCAAGCTGATCCTGGATGACCTCGGTCGCTTGCTCGCCGAACAGCGGTTGTGTGTAACCCAGATAGGTGTGTAACCGCTCGCTGGTAAAGGGCAAAAAGGGTGAGAGGAGTACCTTTAGCGAGTCAATCGCCCGCAGGGCCGTGTAGACCGATTTGGCCGCTGCCTGGCGATCTGTTTTAATCTCGAACCAGGGCTTAAATTTATCGAGATATTTGTTGACTTCGGTTGCCAGGCGCATCGCTTCGGATAGACCCGCCCGCAGGCGAACCGCGTTGATATGCTCCCCAACCACCTGGAAACCGGCATCCACAACCGCCAGGATTTCTTTATCTTCTGGGCGTAGCTCACCAGGCTCGGGCACGACACCTTCCCAATGTCTGAAAGCAATTGGGAACACGCGATTTGGCAGGTTGCCCCAGGTGGCGAGAAGCTCGTTGTTGTTGCGGTTAAAGAATTCTTGCCAGTCCCAATCCGTGTCCTTGCTTTCGGGCATGTTGGCAGTCAGGTAATAGCGGAGAGGGTCCGGGTCATACCGGCTGAGGAAATCCAGCCCCCAAACAGCCCAGTTGCGGCTGCCAGATATCTTCTGCCCTTCCAGGTTCATGAACTCATTTGCTGGAACGTCATAGGGCAGGATCAGGGTGGTGCCGCTGCGTTCCTCGAAAATCCGGCCAAACCATTCCCCGGCTCCTTTGAGTTGGGCGGGCCAGATGACAGCATGGAAGGGGATATTATCCTTGCCAATGAAATAATATGCCCGCGCCTCAGGCTCGTACCACCAGTCGTGCCAGGCATCGGGTTCCCCGGCGACCTGTGACCATTCGACGGCGGCTGACAGGTATCCGATTACAGCCTCGAACCACACATACAGGCATTTTCCCTCCCAGCCTTCCACTGGCACCGGGATACCCCAATCCAGGTCGCGGGTAATGGCGCGTCCATGCAGGTCGTCGGCAAGGATTTGGCCCAGAGACTGGCGGATAACGTTGGGGCGCCAGTAATCCTGACGCTGGCGCAGGAACTCAACGATCTCCGGTTGCAGCTTACCCAAGTCCAGGTAGAAATGCTCGGTCTCGAGCAGCTCGGGTGTGGAGCCATCGGTTTTCGAGCGCGGGTCGATCAATTGAGTGGCATCCAGCAGGCTGCCGCAGTTGTCGCATTGGTCGCCGCGGGCGTTGGTATAGCCGCAAATATAGCAGGTGCCTTCCACATAGCGGTCGGGGAGGAAACGCCGCTGGGCAGCAGCGTACCACTGCTGCTGGCGCTCGGTATAGAGATAGCCGTTCTTGAGCAAGGCCAGGAAGATCGATTGGGAGACCTTGAAGTGATTGTGGGTATGGGTGCTGGTGAATAGATCGTACGCCAGCCCAAGCTTCAAGAACAGCTCCAGAAACCCGGCATGGTATTTCTGGTAGACCTGGAGAGGCGTGGTTTGTTCTGCATCGGCGCGGACGGTGACTGGGGTGCCGTGAGCGTCGGAGCCGGAAACCATGAGGACGCGGTTGCCTGCCAGCCGCTGATAGCGGGCAAATATATCCGCTGGCAGGTAAGAGCCGGTGATGTTCCCGACATGGATTTGCGAATTCGCATAAGGCCAGGCAACGGAGACCAGGATATTCTTCGACATGGTACCCTCCTCAAAGCAGAACAAATTCAAATATCAGTGCAGCAGATAATCAAAATAAAAAGGCTGCCCTCGTCTGGACAGCCCAATAGAATGCATGATCGGGTGGTCAGGCCGACTCTTTTGCGGCTGTCCAGTCGCGAGAATACATTGCCATGACCATCATCATAGCCAAAGTCAGAGCAATCAAGCAGGAGGAGATAGCCGCTAAAGTCATAAGCCGTGTCCGTAAGTAAATCTCTGTGAGTCTAAACCGGCAAAAGATTTTTGTCAAGCAAAATCTTACAAGTACTCCCTTAGCTGGCGCGCCTGGCAGGGATGGCGCAAGCGGCGCAGCGCCTTTCCTTCAATTTGGCGGATACGCTCGCGGGTCAGGCCGAACTTGGCGCCGACTTCTTCCAGGGTGTAGGGCTGGTTATCATCCAGGCCAAAGCGCATGCGCAAGATTCGCGCTTCGCGCGGGGATAATGTGGAAAGAACCTCGTCTACGCGCTCGCGCAGCATGGTTTCGTAAACGCATTGCGAAGGCGTTGGAGTGGTTTTGTCTTCCACAAACATGCCTAGCTCGGAATCTTCTTCGTCTCCAACCGGGCTTTCGAGAGACAACGGCACCCAGGATACCTGGAGCATCCAGGAAACTTTTTGAGGGGCAACTTCTAGCTCGCATGCCAGCTCATCGGCTGTGGGCGGGCGACCCAGCACCTGCTCCATCTCGTGTGAGACGCGGTAGAGCTGGCGAATCCGGTCTGTCATGTGGACAGGCAGGCGGATTGTCCGCCCCTGATCAGCGATGGCGCGGGTGATGGTTTGCCGGATCCACCAGGTTGCATAGGTGGAAAAACGGAAACCGCGCTTGTACTCGTATTTTTCAACTGCTTTCATCAGCCCCAGGTTGCCTTCCTGGATTAAGTCCAGGAAGGGCACGCCGCGGCCGTTATATTTTTTGGCAATGCTGACTACCAGGCGAGTGTTGGCTTTGATGATGTGCTCGCGAGCCAGGAAAGCATCCCGGATTGCCTCTTCGATTCCTTTGCGCCGTTGTTTGGATTTGCGACCGTTGAGACGGTCTAGCTCGCTTTGAGCTTCACGCCCCTTTTCGATCCGTTTTGCCAGGCTGACCTCCTCGTCTACCGTCAGCAAAGGTACCCGCGACATCTCTTTGAGATAAATCTCTACCGTATCGCTGGCAGAGACTTTCTCGAGGCTTGCAAAATAATGGCTCTCGTCTATTCCCGGATCTGGTTCTGCTTCGAGGTCATCGCTGTCGTCATCGAATTCGATGATATCAACACCTTTGCGCCGCAAATAGAGGATAATTTTTTTCGTTCCATCAGGATTGTCGTCCAACAGCTGGGAGGCATCCAGGATATCCTCCATGGTCAAGTAGCCCTGGAGGTCTGCCTTTTCAAGCAATTCAAGCATCACGCCCTCATCTTGGGTTGGTTTTCCTGGTGATACCATGCAACTCCCTTCCGGCACGCAGGCCTGGACAACAGGATTGAGATGGGTTGTGAAGCGATTAATTGTCTTTGTCTAGTAGCGATTTCAGAATCGATAAGCGTGGATCTACATTTTCCGGTTCGTGATTGCAGAGATTTTCGTTCAGGTTTTCGCCGCAGATCGGGCATAGACCCTTGCAATCTACTGAGCACAACGGTTTGATAGGGATATCCAGCAGTAAATAATCCCTTACCAGAGGCTTGAGATTGATATTGGCGTCTTCAGGTAATAAAAGCTCGGATTCGGTGACAGATTTTCTGGAAAAAGCGTACAATTCGGTAAATTCGGTATTGAGCGGCTGCTGGAAATACGTTAAGCAGCGGACACATTCGGTACGCAGCGTAGCTCGCAACCGCACCTGTGCCAGAATGCCCTGTGCTGTGCGGGTGAAGCGTGCCATACCGGATAAATCATTAAAATCAAAATCCTGTTCCAGGTGGAGGTTAGGGATTTCAAAAACAAAATCCCGGCTGGAACCGACGGGTTGGTTGATTAAGAAGCCTACATTCAGCCGGAAGGGATTGTAAGAAGCGGGCACTGGCGCAAAGCTCGATGATGGCGATAGAATGTGGTAGAGAGATTATAGCATAGATAGAATCGAGCGTCAAGCGATTCTTTTAATATTGCATATTGTTTATAATATTGTATAAGATTATGTATTATTAGAGTGACGGATGCGGAAATTGTTGATTGCCAGTGGAAATCCTGGCAAGCTGGGCGAGATAGGCGCGTTGCTAGCTGGATTAGACCTGGAGTTGGTCACCCCCCGACAACTGGGGCTGGAGCTGGATGTCCACGAAAGTGGTGAAACTTACGCGGAAAACGCCGCCAAGAAAGCGATGGCATTTTCATCTGCCAGTGGTCTGGCTACCCTGGCAGATGATTCAGGCCTGGAAGTCGATTCACTGGGCGGGCTGCCGGGCATTCGCTCGGCGCGCTTTTCTCCCGTGCCGGGCGCCTCGGACGCTGACCGGCGCGCTTACTTGTTGGAGCGGTTAATAGGCCTGCAGCGACCCTGGCGAGCACACTTTCACTGCACGGTCGCCCTGGCATTACCTGGAAGGGAAATCCTGTTCACGGAAGGTGATTGCCAGGGTGAGATCATTCCCCAGGAGCGCGGCTCGAACGGCTTTGGCTACGACCCAATCTTCCTGATCCCTGAGATGGGCAGAACAATGGCAGAGCTAAGTATGGACGAGAAAAACCGTCTCAGCCACCGTGCACGAGCGCTCAAGGCAGCCATCCCATTGCTTACTGAAATGTAAAGAGTCCAGCCCAAGTTTGCTGAGCGCGGCGCCACGTTATCAGTTATCATAATTGCATGGGCACCCAGGACCGACTTGTGGATTGGATCGCTGTTACGCTGCGCTGGCTGGTTATCATTGGCCTGGCGGTCGCTATTGCCATGGGCGAAGATTTTTCTCTGGCGATCAGCCTGACATTTCTGGTTGCTGCAGGCGTGAATATTGGTACGAGCCTGCTGTTAATATTTGACCGGCAGCTACCTTTTCAGCACTATGTCAGCGTTGCGGTGGATCTGGTCCTCGCCTGCCTGCTTTTTTACCAGAGCGGGACGACCCAGGGTGGTGCCGGTTGGGCGATCGTTTTACCGGTGATGTCCGCTTCTTTATTCTTTGGGCTGCCAGGGGGAGGAGTCGTTGCCATACTGGGTTTGTTATTTGTCGGTGTGCTGACCATCCTGTCCGTTGATATCTTGTCGGCGCTGTTATTTCTGGTGAGCCTGGTTCCGCTCTGTTTGTTCGTAGTTTTGGTGTTTGGAACCCTCTCTAATCGGCTCAATGACTACACTCCGCCAGAAAGTACTGGCAAGCCGCAGGCAGGGCAAAGGAAATCTCGTCGCGAGCCAGACAGGCCGAATGCAATTTTCAAGCTTGTTTCGGTACTCAGCGCGACGTTGAATTACCAGAGAGTCCTTGAAACTGCGCTGGACCTGAGTGCAGAAGCTATTGCAGAGGGAGATGAGCAAGCGCAGCGCATGGTGAGCGCGGTATTGCTATACTCTGAGAATGAGAGTGGCAACCCGGAGTTGCGGGTTGGGTCTTCTCGCCGGTTCACTCAGGCGGATACGCGGATCTCCTCACCGGGTACGGATGGCTTGCTCGGGAAGGTGATCGACGGAGGCGAGGCGCGGCTGATCCGCGAAATACCCAAAGACCCCGAGCTGGGTCGGATTGTCGCGCTGCGCGCCTGCCAGTCTGCTTATTGCATTCCACTCGCCACCGGTTTAGACACGTATGGTGTGTTGCTGTTTGGTCACCCGCACCCCGATTTTTTCTCACCCGAGCGGCGGGAGATACTGGATATGATTGCCGGGCAGGTGGTGATTGCAATTCAAAATGCATGCCTGTACCGCGACCTGGAGCAAGAGAAAGAACGCATGATGGCAATCCAGGATGAAGCTCGCATCAAGCTGGCCCGCGACCTCCACGACGGTCCCACCCAATCCATAGCAGCGATAGCCATGCAGGTAAATTATGCTCGCCGGTTGGTGGAGCGAGACCAGAAAGCTGCTGCCGATGAACTTTTCAAGGTAGAAGAGCTTGCCCGCCGGACTACGAAAGAAATCCGGCATATGCTCTTCACTTTGCGCCCTTTGGTTTTGGAGACCCAGGGCTTGGTTAAGGCCCTTGAGTCTATGGCGGAGAAAATGCAAGAAACATACAATCAGCAGGTGAGCATCTCTGCAGATCAGGCGGTAGTGGCGAAACTGGAGCCAGCAAAGCAGGAGGTCGTTTTCTATATTATCGAAGAGGCGGTCAACAATGCCCGCAAGCATGCCAAGGCGGAACATATCTGGGTGCGCCTGCGCCCGGCAGGGAAAGACCTGGTTTTTTTGGAGATCGAAGATAACGGGGTCGGATTTGACCCTAAGGCAGTTAGTACCAATTACGAGAGCCGGGGCAGCCTGGGCATGGTCAACATGCGCGAACGTGCCGAGCTGGTCAATGGCTACTTGAAGATCGAGTCCGTTTTGGGAAAAGGGTCGTTGATCTCTGTGCTAATCCCCCTTACAGAAGACGCAGTTGAGCGTGCCCGCCGGGGGCAGAGATAAATTACAGGAGAAATTGAATGCCGGTTGCAGCCAGTATCTATTATCACGTGTACCAGGAAGGGGAAAAATTGCCGCTGGTTTTATTACACGGCGCAGGAGGCAACCATTTGACCTGGCCGCCGGATATCCGCCGGCTGGCAGGTTACCGGGTCTATGCGCTGGATATGCCTGGTCACGGGAGATCGGCAGGTAGAGGCCAACAATCCATCTCAGGCTATACCCAGCTTGTCCGGGACTGGATGCAAGCTATTGATTTACATCGCGGCGCGTTTGTGGGCTATTCGATGGGCAGTGCAATCGCGCTTAGCCTGGCCCTCGAATCCCCGGAACAGGTAATCGGGCTGGGCTTGATAGGGGCCGCAGCAAAAATGCGAGTCAATCCTCAGCTTCTTGAGGATACCTCCAGCGCGACCACTTTCCATAACGCTGTTGAGCAGATTGTGGATTGGTCATTTACCGCACAGGCTGATCCCCGGTTGAAGGAGCTGGTTGTCCAACGGCTTGCCGAGACCCGGCCCAGCGTGTTGCACGGGGATTTCCTTGCCTGCGATAGTTTTGACGTCTCCGAGCAGGTATCCCAGGTGGGTTGCCCAACGCTGGTTGTGTGCGGCGAGATGGACAAAATGATCCCCTTGCGCTACGCCCAATTTCTCCTCGACCATATCGCCGGGGCGCGCCTGGAGGTAGTGCCCGGTGCCGGGCATATGGTGATGCAAGAGCAGCCCCAGGCGGTTGCCAGGTTGCTGCAACAGTTCATGGGACAATTGAGCTATTAGCTGCCCGGCTGGAAAGCTGTAGGCGGTTGGAGTTAATCTTGCCTTGCGAATTTGCTCCCCGGCAGGTATAATTCGGCACACAACTTTATTGGGCGGTTAGCTCAGTTGGTTAGAGCGTTGCGTTGACATCGCAAAGGTCGTAGGTTCGAGTCCTATACCGCCCACCAATTGAATAAGCATGGGTTTTCCTGTGCAATGCGTTGATCGGGACGAGTAACCAGTTCCAGCGCCGACAGGGAAGGGAGAGCAGTGACTGAAAATCTCCTCCGGTGTCTGAGTGGCGAAAACCACCCGTGAGCATGATCCCTAAAAGCTTGGATAGAATAAGCTGAGTAAGGTGAACGGCTGCCCCCCGTTAGCGGTGCAGAGACCTTCCAGGTCGCAGAGATGGCTGGATACACTCCGGCCAATCTGGGTGGAACCGCGTGAGTTAAGCTCTCGCCCCAGTGGGTGAGGGCTTTTTTTGTTGTACAAATGTTGTTACGCAGTTCGGTACAGGCTCCACTAACTGCAGGAGCATTTGGCTGATTGATTGAGAAGGAGGTCGAAAATGGCTGAAAAACAACCCGAAAAATACCAGGATAGCCAGTTATATCGCATCCGCCACTCGGCCGCGCATGTGATGGCGCAGGCTGTGCTGGAGATGTTCCCGCAGGGCAAGTACACGATTGGCCCGCCTGTGGAAGACGGCTTCTACTATGACTTTGAGCTGCCGCGCTCGCTCACTCCTGAGGACCTGGAAGCAATCGAGAAGCGCATGCGCCAGATCATTGCTGGCAAGCACTCGTTTGTCAAAGAGGTGGTATCGGCAGACCAGGCGCGCCAGATCTTCCAGGACCAACCCTACAAGCTAGAGCTGATCGAGGGTCTTGAGCAGGGTGGTTTTGACGAGTATGGCAACCCGCTGGATGTGAAGCCTGAGATATCCCTCTACAAGCACGCCGGCTTTGTCGACCTGTGCCGCGGCCCGCACGTGGAGAATACCGAGCAGATCAACCCGGATGCCGTCAAGCTGATGAATGTGGCTGGCGCTTATTGGCGGGGGGACGAGAAGAATGCCATGCTGCAGCGTATCTATGGAACGGCCTGGAACAATGCCCAGGAGCTAGAAGAGTACCTGTGGCGTCTGGAAGAGGCCAAGCGCCGGGATCATCGCCGCCTGGGTCGCGAGCTCGACCTGTTCAGCATCAGTGATGAGGTAGGCCCCGGGCTGATCCTGTGGCACCCGAAAGGCGGCATGGTGCGCAAGCTGGCAGAAGATTATTGCCGATCTGAGCACGAGCGTGGCGGGTACGATTTCGTCTTCTCGCCGCATATCGGCAAGGCGCACTTGTGGGAGACCAGCGGTCACCTGGGATGGTACCAGGAGAATATGTACGCGCCATTGGAGATCGAAGGGCAGCAGTATTACCTGAAACCCATGAACTGTCCATTCCACATCCAGATCTATAACAGCCATATTCGCTCCTACCGGGACCTGCCTTTACGCTTTGCCGAGTGGGGCACGGTCTACCGCTATGAGCGCAGCGGCGTGCTGCACGGCTTGCTGCGGGTGCGCGGCTTCACTCAGGATGATGCCCACCTGTTCTGCCGTCCAGACCAGATGCCAGAAGAGATTGACCGGGTCTTGCAGTTTAGCCTGAATATCTTGCGCGCCTTCGGATTCAAGGATTTCCAGGCGTATCTCTCCACTCGCAATCCGGAGAAGGCTGCTGGCGCGGCAGAAGAATGGGAAGCCCCGACAGAGGCCTTGCGCCAGGCACTGGAGCGCGCTGCCGTCCCTTACCAGATCGATGAGGGTGAGGCCACCTTTTATGGACCCAAGATTGATATCAAGGTCCGGGATGCGCTGGGGCGCGAGTGGCAACTGAGCACCATCCAGTTTGACTTCAACCTGCCAGAGCGTTTTAATATGTACTACGTCGGCGAAGATGGGTTGGAACACCGTCCCTATATGATCCACCGCGCCTTGCTGGGCTCAATGGAGCGCTTTATGGGTGTGTTGATAGAGCATTTTGCTGGAGCGTTCCCGGTCTGGCTGGCGCCAGTTCAGGCGGTTTTGATCCCCATTGCAGACCGCCACCTGCCCTATGCCCAGCAAGTAGCTGACCAGCTGAAGGCGAATGGAATGCGTGTGGAAGTGGATGAGCGCGGCGAGCGGATGAATGCCAAGATCCGCGATGCCCAGAACCAAAAGATCCCTTACATGCTGGTGGTCGGTGACAAGGAAGCCGAGCAGGGTCTGGTCGCGTTGCGCCTGCGGTCTGGCGAGAACCCCGGTCCAATTTCTATCCAGGCTTTCCTGGACCGATTCAAGCAAGAAGCTGAAACCGGCGCCTGAGCCAAGCGGTTGTTCTTTCAAGTCAGTGGCGGGTTCGACCTTTTCTTGAGGTCGAACCCGCGTTCCTGTGATTCAGACAAATTGAGATAAGGATTTTTATGCTTTTTTGGCACCGAAATTGCGTTTTGAGGGCATAATCGGCTGAAAATTAGGCTTTTGCGGTGTTCTTAAAGGTATTACAAGCCAGATTTC
>JBFYSV010000241.1:0-4643 GCA_041301185.1 Anaerolineae bacterium | reverse complement strand
CTGGTGTTTGTGGGTGTTTTTACACTTGTCTTGATGGCACTGTGCCTGTACGGTAGCGTCGTGCTGGTGGAGAGGCGCCTGCTCTCCTGGCAGCAGCGCCCCGACCAGCCGGTTTTGACATCCTGATTATGACACAAGGAAGCAAACGATGACGTCCAGTAAACTGATGGTTATGATTTTGATGGCTGCCCTGCTCCTGGCGGCGTGCAACGCTCAACCTGCGACTGTGACCGGGGAACCTGCGGCTGAGGCGGAGCCTACCGGCTCGCCGCTGATCAAGGTCCGCCTGCCGGTGGGCTACATCCCCAACATCCAGTTCGCCCCGCTGTATGTGGCGATGGACCGGGGCTACTTCGAGAACCTGGGCATCGACCTGGAGCTGGATTACAGCTTCGAGACCGACGCGGTCACTCTGGTCGGCTCAGATGAGCTGCAGTTTGCCGTGGTATCCGGCGAGCAGGTGCTGCTGGCGCGCGCCCAGGGCTTGCCGGTGAAGTATGTCTTTGCCTGGTACCAGGATTACCCGGTGACGGTGGTGGCGAAATCGGAGCAGGGCATCCGCACCCCGCAAGACCTGGCGGGGGTGCGCATCGGGCTGCCGGGGCTGTTCGGGGCGAATTATATCGGCTTGCGGGCGCTGCTTAGCTCCGCCGGGCTGAGCGAAAGCGATGTCACCCTGGATTCGATCGGCTTCAACCAGGTGGAAGCCCTGGTGGCAGACCAGGATCAGGCGGTGGTCGGCTATGCCGCCAACGAGCCTATCCAATTGCGCGCCCAGGGCTTCGAGATCGACGAAATCCGGGTTGCGGACTATGTCCAGCTGGCTTCGAATGGATTGATCACCAATGAAAAGACCCTGGCTGAAAATCCCGGGTTGGTGGAAAACATGGCTAAAGCCCTGGGCCTGGGTATTGCAGACTCGCTGGCTAACCCGCAGGCAGCCTACGAGAGCAGCTTGAAGTATGTCGAGGGGCTGGCCCAGGCGGACGAGAAGGTGCAGAAAGAGATCCTGGCTACTTCGGCAGAGTTTTGGAAGGCGGACCAGATCGGCCATTCCGACCCGGAAGCGTGGCAGAATATGCACGCCCTGCTGCAAGAGATGGGCTTGCTGGCACAGCCGGTCGAGCTGGAAAAAGCCTATACCAACCAGTTTATCGGGAAGTAGCATGGCGCACCTGAGAGCGATGGATCCAATTTCTTCAGCCCAGCATGTGAGCGTATGGGAGAACAACCTGCCTCAGGCTGAGCCGATCCTGGTGGTGCGGGAGCTGAGTGCAGTTTTCTCGAAGGGCGCAGAAGGGCTGCAAGCCCTGGACCGGCTGACTTTCTCGGTTCACCCGCAAGAGTTTGTGTGCGTGTTAGGACCTTCGGGGAGCGGGAAGAGCACCTTGTTGCGCATTCTGGCAGGCTTGCTGCCCCCTTCTGATGGGGATGTCTATTACCAGGGGGAACGCATCAACAGCCCGCGCCGGGAGGTGGGGATGGTCTTCCAGCGCGCCAACCTGATGCCTTGGCGCACGGTCCTGCAAAATATTACCCTGCCTTTAGAGCTGCAAAGCCTGCCCAGGGAGCTGGCTCTCGAGCATGCCCGCGAGCTGATCGACCTGGTCGGTTTGCAGGGTTTCGAAGACACCCTGCCGCGCGACCTGTCGGGCGGCATGGCTCAGCGGGTGGCGATTGCCCGTGCCCTGGTGCACGATCCTGAGCTGCTGTTGCTGGATGAGCCGTTCGGCGGGCTGGATGCGCTCACCCGGGAGCGGATGGGCGCCGAGCTGCTGCGCATCTGGCAGGCGCGCCGCAAGACCGTGGTGATGGTCACCCACTCGATCAGCGAAGCCCTTTTCCTGGCTGACCGGGTGCTGGTCTTCAGCCCGCGCCCGGGCAGCCTGCGCCTGGAACTGGCAGTCGAGCTGCCCCGCCCTCGCCAGGAAGGCGTGCAGTACACCCCGGCGTTTGGGGATCTGGCCAGCCGGGTGCGCCAGGCAATCGGCTGATCTCCCTTTTGTTAGAGCTTTCTAAGCCTTGTCTTTTCGCTGCTTAGCAGGCATGGTAAGATTCGAGCTAATCCCAGATTGGTCTCGAGGTCTTAATGTTGTCTAAGCTGAAATCAGTTGTCCGTCCATTAATCTTCGGTTTGCTCATCCTATCCACCTTGTTAATCGTCCTACCCGCAGTTTATGCCCAAGAGGGCTTGACCTTGAGCAACCTGGAGATTGATTTGTGGCCCGAGTATGACCGCCCGGCAGTTCTGGTGATTTATCGCGTCCAGTTGCCTGCCAGCACCAGCTTGCCAGCCGAGCTGACCTTGCGCATACCCGCATCTGTGGGAGAGCCGCACGCAGTGGCTGCCAAGGAGCCCGATGGAAGCCTGGTTAATCTCGCCTTCGAGCGGGTGGTGAATGGCGAGTGGGCGGAGATATCGCTGATGGCAACCATGCCTGACCTGCAGCTTGAGTATTATGACCCGGGCATCATCCGAGATGGCGCTAGCCGCAATTTCCAGTTTCGCTGGCCGGGCGATTACCCGGTAGACTCGCTGCAAATACTTGTGCAACAGCCGCTGGATGCGACCAACATGAGCACATCCCCGGCCCTGGGAACTCAAGTGACTGGTGGAGACGGGCTGGTGTACCACAGCGCAAATATCGGTGAGCTGAAAGCCGGCCAGCAGTTCGATTTCTCGCTGGCTTATGATAAAGCGACTGACAATTTGAGCACCGCCAATTTGCAGGTCCAGCCCAGCGCTCCGCTGGCAGAGAGCACAACAGGCTGGCGCAGCTCGCTTACGGCAGCGCTGCCGTGGGGATTGCTGGTCGTAGGATTAGTTTTACTGGTGGGAGGCGGGGTCTGGTACTGGCGGTCAGGGAAACGCAAGGAGAAGACTTCTCAACCCCGCCGGCGGCGCAAACCAGCTGCCCAGCAACCGGCAACCGGTTCGGTTGAGGAGCATATTTACTGCCATTCGTGTGGCAAGCGCGCCGACCCGGGAGACCGGTTCTGCCGGGCATGCGGCGCACCCTTGCGCACCAACTAGGAAAATAAAACGGAGCCGAGTTCGCTCGGCTCCGTTTTTTCCTATATTTTGGCGCAGATCAGGTCGCTATTCCTGAAACCATTGCTGGAACAAGACCCCCAGCCTGCCGCGCCGGGTTTTGGAGCTAAGGCCGGGTCAAGCCAGCCGTGTCTCCGCCCACGTCTTGGGTGCTGTCAAACAAGAACTGCATGACATACTTGGCGTTGTGAGCGAAGGCGCCGGGATCCTTCTGCAGGTACTGGTAGTTGTAAGCAGCCCTGAGCAGGGTGGGTGTCCAGACGTTATAGCCGATAGCTCCGTCCTCACCCGTATCCGGTGCGCCATCCGCATCGGCATCGACGAAGAAGTACGGGTAAGCAAGCGGGTCGTACACGATCGGCGTGCCGGCATCTGCAGCGTAAGCCTGAATGCCAGCGTACAATCGCTCGCCGAAGGTACCGATCTCACCACTCACGCCCTCGGTCACATCCCCATCGCCGTCCCAGTCGGTCTCGCCGATCCGGTAAGTTGCCGGATCCTCCACGTCACTGGCGCCGCTGTGACAGGCGCTGCAGGCTTCAACCTTGATTTCCAGAGCGTGCACGTCGTGGCAGCTCGTGCAGTCAAAGCTGAGGTCGGTCACATGCGGGTGCGCGCCAAGGTATTCCTTGCCGTCGTATTCGTAGGCGCCTTGGGCTTCGGTGCCAAACAAGGTTGCGCCAGCCGCGAAGTAGTGGATATTGGTGAAGCGGATGGTCTCATCCGGGGTGTCAGCAGGCTTATCAGCCAGTGCTCGATTCACGGAGGCCGTCGAAGAGCGCCCCTGGTGGCAAAGCAAGCACATATTGCCTTCCTTGCCCTCGCCAAAGGTCAGAGTTGCGCCGCTGGGGAAGGTGGCATCTTCTACCACGTAGCGATTCGGCCAGTTGGCTTCGTCGTGGCAGGTGGTGCAGGCAAAACCATTGCTGGGTTCCACCGCGATGGTAGCGTCGTTCTTGAGGAACATCGGCACGCCTTCGGCGGCATGGCACTTGACACAGCCACCGGGCACCTCGCCCTCAGCATCCCAGTGGCGGAACGCCTCAGTGTTGCCGGCAAAGTGACCGGGATCCTGGCGGTGAGCCGTGGAAAGATCAACCGGGGTCGCCAGTACGCTGTTCAGATCCTCAACAGAGTCATACATCAGTTGGATGACGTACTTGGCGTTATGGGCAAACTTGCCGGGGTCCTTGACCGACATCTGGTAGTTGTAAGCGGCTTTCTCAAGGCGCCCGGTCCAGGAGACGAAGCGATTATCGCTATTGGCTTCAGCTTCACCAACCAGACCGTCGCCATCGCCATCGATGAAGAAGTAAGGATAGGCATCCGGCGAGTAGGCGACCGGGGTTCCGGCGACCTCAGCAGCGTATGCCTGGATAGCCTGCAGCAGCAGCGCCTGAACACCTTCCAGCTCAAAAGCTATGCCTTCGGTCGTATCACCGTCGCCGTCATAGTCAGCCAGA
Organism: Anaerolineae bacterium; assembly: GCA_041301185.1. GTDB lineage: Bacteria > Chloroflexota > Anaerolineae > Anaerolineales > UBA4823 > JAQBDA01. Next base: position 128 of record JBFYSV010000241.1, on the reverse strand, counting down.
GAGCCTTGCATACGGACGTTCTTGAGCTCTTCCACGCTGGTGGCGCCATCGTGGCACTCCTGGCAGGTCTCAAGCCTGACTTCCAGGGTGTGCTGATCGTGGCAGCCGACGCAGGTCTCGATGCCTTC
>JBFYSV010000239.1:0-7084 GCA_041301185.1 Anaerolineae bacterium | reverse complement strand
GGTCTGGTGATCGACGAAAAAGTGGTTTCATCGGGACGAGTTCCCTCCCCCGCTGAGGTGACAACCTGGATAGCGAATGCTCTGGTAGCACACTGATGGTGGTGGAATCGTGGCGAACATCGCATCTGGAACCACCCAAGCAAGTGTGACCAAAAAACTATCAACCCTGGATCGTTACCTGACATTATGGATCTTCATGGCGATGGCGCTGGGAGTCGGTATTGGATTTCTGGCTCCGGAAGCTGTGCAGGCACTTAACTCTGCTGTCACTGTTGGGACGACGAATATCCCCATTGCAATTGGGCTGATCCTGATGATGTACCCACCGCTGGCAAAGGTTCACTATGAAGAGCTGGGGGACGTCTTCCGCAACTGGAAGGTGTTGGGGCTATCATTGGTGCAGAACTGGGTCATCGGACCGATCCTCATGTTCGTCCTGGCGGTGATCTTCCTGAGCGATTACCCGGCATACATGAACGGGCTGATCTTGATCGGGCTGGCGCGCTGCATCGCTATGGTGATCGTATGGAACGAGCTGGCGAAGGGAGACAATGAGTACGCTGCCGGGCTGGTAGCGTTCAACAGCATCTTCCAGGTTTTGTTCTATAGCGTCTATGCCTACATTTTTCTCATGGTGCTGCCCACCCGCCTGGGCATGGAAGGCACCGATGTGGACATCACCATGCGGCAGATCGCTGAAAGCGTCTTCATTTACCTCGGCATCCCCTTCATCGCCGGTTTCCTGTCGCACTTCATCCTGATCCGGGCAAAAGGCCGCGACTGGTATTACAAGACCTTTATCCCCAAGATAAGCCCGATCACGCTGATCGCCTTGCTCTTCACCATCGTGGTCATGTTCAGCTTGAAGGGCGAGTTGATCCTGACCATCCCTATGGACGTGGTGCGCATCGCCATCCCGCTGCTATTCTACTTTGTGATCATGTTCCTGGTCAGCTTCTTCATGGGCAAGGCCATTGGGGCGGACTACAGCAAAACAGTAACGCTGTCCTTCACAGCTGCCAGCAACAATTTCGAGCTAGCGATTGCCGTGGCAGTTGCGGTATTCGGCATCTCATCTGGAGAGGCATTTGCCGCGGTGATCGGTCCCCTGGTAGAAGTGCCTGTGATGATTGGGCTGGTGAATGTGGCTTTCTGGCTGCAAAAGCGCTATTTTAAGAACCAGGTTAGCGCCGGGTCACCAGAAATGGTGGCTGCTGCGGCAGATGCCTGCCCGCCGCCAGAAAGCTTGATGAAGAAGTGACCCCACGTCATCTATCAGAGTGATTGTGATTTGAATATTAATGGATTTGGCTTCGTCTGACCTTAGCTACGTTTGAGAGAAATATTGCATCAGCCGATTACAGGAAATACTCCTCGGATCATCTTCCTTTTGGTCTTTGTTCTGCTGGTCACCGCAGCCATGGTCAGGCCTGCCCTGGCTGCGGCTGGTCAGCAATCTACGCCACGACCCACGACGACTACTAAAGCCTGCCACGTTTGTGATGAAATACTTATCGTTGAGTCTCAGACGCTTGCACCAACCACAATCCCTACTCAACCTCCTTCAGCTGTCGTCCGTCTCATGATGTTTTGGATGGATGGCTGTTTAAATTGCCACTATGTTATTGACAATATTCTGCCTCCACTTCAGGAAAGATTTGGAGATAGCCTGGAGATCAAGTTGATTGAGGTCATCACGATGGAAGATGTCGATCAACTCATGAGCACTGCGGCAGTCTACGGAATACCCAGAGAGCGTGTGGGTGTTCCCTTTCTGATCATTGGTGAACATGCCCTGGCTGGATCGGAACAGATTCCGGCAGAACTTCCTGGACTGATTGAGTCGTATCTGGCCTCCGGTGGCGTGGACTATCCAGAGATTACTACTGATGTGGATGGCAAAGCAACTCCAGAAGCAGTTGCTCAGGTGGTTGATTCTTCTTTACCGATTGACTTGCCAGCTATACCGCCCCGGACGAATGGTTTTACCCTGGCTATTGTTATCATGATTGGTATGATTGGTGCACTGGTTTACAGCGGGGTGGCATTTGTACAGAGGATCAACAACCCCCTGCCAGAACCCAAACCGTCCTGGCGGGATATTGTGATACCGGTATTGGCGCTGATTGGGCTGGGTGTAGCTGTTTATCTGGCATACGTTGAAACCCAGGCGGTAGAGGCTATTTGTGGACCGGTAGGTGACTGCAACGCTGTACAGACCAGTCCGTATTCTTACCTGTTTGGTGTCCTACCGATTGGTGTCGTAGGAGTCGTCGGCTATCTGGCTATCCTGGCGGTCTGGCTGTATTCCCGCTTACGCACTGATCGATTTGCACAGATCGCCCCACTATTGATCTTTGCGATGACGTTTTTTGGCGTCCTGTTTTCTCTCTATCTCACTTATTTAGAACCGTTTGTCATTCGGGCTGTGTGTATTTGGTGCCTGGCTTCGGCAGTGATCATGACCCTACTTTTATTAGTGAGCCTCAAACCAGCGATAATCTCTCTCGAAACAAAATGGAGCTCTCATGCCAAAGAAGAAGGGTCGTAAAAACCCCGCCTTTCCAAAAGCATTGATCATAGTTGGGGTCGTCCTGCTGGCAGCTGTCATTCTATTGCTCAAGGATAAACCCCAAGCAGCAACAACCTCTGCCAGCGGCACCGATCTTCCTGAAACACAGTTGGTGAATGCCTTGCAAGCCGGTCAACCTACGCTCGCTTTTTACCATTCAACAGACTGTGAGCAATGTACCATCATGATGGATGTTGTTGCGGAGGTTTACCCCGAATACAAGGATGCGGTCACACTCGTTGATGTAGACGTGTATGACCAGCGCAATGCGCTGTTGTTGAACGGGGTCCGGCTTCAGTACATCCCGACCCTGATGTTTTACAATCGGTCCGGAGAGCGACAGGTGCATGTCGGTGTGATGGAGGCGGATAAATTGCGCGACTCGCTGGCTGCGATTGGGACAGGCAGGTGAGTATGCCGATTGACCTGAGTGCCCTGAAAACGGTTTCGTTCTTGGGTTACGTGCTGGTGTTCATTGGAGGGATTATCACCAGCTTGGGACCGTGCAATATTGCCACCATCCCTTTGATCGTTGGCTATGTGGGCGGTTCGCATATTCTCTCCCGTTCCCGTTCCTTTGTGCTCTCATTCGCCTTTGCAGTAGGTTTGGCAATCACCTTCATGCTGCTGGGGGTTGGCGCAGCCTTGATTGGCGGGCTGATCGGCACATCCACGCGCTGGTGGTATTACTTGGTGGCAGGGATCTGTTTTTTGATCGGCTTGCAGATGTTGGGTGGAATAAATTTCAGCATACCCACCTGGTTCGGTGGCGTCCGGGAGAAGATTAGCCTTAAAGGCGTGCCCGGCGCCCTCCTGTTGGGATTGGTATCCGGGCTGGTGGCATCGCAGTGCGCCACACCCGTTTTGGCGGCAATTCTGACATATGTCATGGTTGAAGGCGCCATGATTTATGGGGCGACGCTCCTGTTCGTTTACGCCTTGGGGCGGGGTGTGCCAGTGGTACTGGCGGGAACCTTCACCGGTGCGCTTAAGGGGATGCAGGCGATAGGACCTTGGTCAAATATTTTTGAGAAAGCCAGCGGAGTAATCATCGTTGTGGTTGGGTTATATTTCTTGTGGATAGCTTAAGTCCGCAACAAAAGCGTGCGATATGGATGGGATTGGTTGGCCTTATCCTAATTCTCCTGGGGATAAAGGTGTTCCTTCAATACTTCACCGCTGAAGCGGTGGCGGTGGATTCTAATGGTCAGCCAGCCTTAATATTTTTCAGTCTCGACGATAGCTGCGAATGTATGCGGCAAATGATCTATGCCGCAGATTTTCAAATCGCCCACTGGTCAGAAGAAGAGCGGCGTGGCATTGTTGTTCATCGCTTCGATTTTGACCAAAACCGCCAGCTGGCTAACCAATACAAGGTCTACCAGGTACCTTCTCTGCTGTTGTTGGATAAGTATGGTCGGATCATCTCACGACAGGATTACCCCATTCTGCAGAATTGACCGCTGGATCTACGTGAATTTGAGGCGGTTATTCAATCCCTGGTAGATCAGAGGTTAGATTAAAGACTGTACAATGGCTGTTCTATTGGCGATATTTGCCCATCCGGATGACGAAACCTTTCGCCCTGGTGGAACGCTGGCTTTGCTTGCAGAGCATGGGGTGCGAGTAATCGTACTGACATTCACGCGGGGCGAAGCCGGCTCTTGCGGCGATCCACCCTTGTGTACACCGGATGAGCTGCCCGCTGTCCGAGAGCGTGAACTGAACTGTGCCAGCCAGGCACTTGGTATCCAGCCGCCGCGCTTGCTAAATTACGTAGATGGACACCTGCCACTTGCCGATGCTGAGACCATGATCGCCCACATCCTGTCCATCGTGCGCGAATTCCAGCCTGAGGTGTGGCTGAGTTTCGGTCCGGATGGCCTTTCGGGTCACCCCGACCACATCATCGTTGGACAGTGGGCAGCCGAGGCCTTTAGCCGTTCGGATGGCACATCGGCTCTTTACACACTCGCTGTTCCACGCTCCTTGGCTGAGAAGCTCAACATGCGCCAGGTGCACCCTGTCCTGGATGAGGCAATCGCCCTCACGGTAGATATCTCCTCTGTGTGGGATAAGAAGCTGGCAGCCATGCGCTGCCATGCCACTCATTGGAGCTCTACGCCTATGGCTATAGCCCCTGAAGAACGCCGCTGGCTTTTCTTCGGTAGGGAATATTTTGTGCGCGCAGTGACCCGGGATAGAAGCACAGATTTCCTGCCCGCCATTTTAAAGGATTATTTGTCGTGAAGAAAATCATCCAGGTCGAAAATTTGACCAAGGTCTCTCCAGCCGATAAAGGCCAACATCCCCTGCGAGCCGTGGATGGGATTGAGTTTATCCTGGATTTGATCACACCTGTCCGGCATATTGAGTGATTGGAGGTAATATGCTGATCGAACAATATGACCTGGAAGTCTTCACCCCGCCCTGCGATCCTGGCACTGAGCGTTACTCAGCACGCGCCCGGTTAACCGTAGATATCTCCGAAATCTTGCCCTACCTCAATGCTACCTTGCGCGGCGCAATCTACCATCCCACAGCCAATGCCCTTACTTGGAAGAAGGGCGGGCATAACATCGCCTTCCACGCTTACGAGATCGTCACCAGCAACGTTGAGGATCGCGATGGGGCGGAAAAGGAGATAAAAGGGTTGATTGATCTGGTCAACCGCACCTGGGAAAAACGGACGGATATCACTCCCGACACAACCACACGCCAACGGCCCACCTCAATGGCGATCTTCAAATTGTTGCCGCAGACTAACTGCAAGCAGTGCGGCGAGTCCACCTGCTACAACTTTGCGCTAAAGCTTGCAGCTTCGCAGAAGAGGCTGGCAGACTGCCCACCACTGCTCGGACCGCAGAATGCCGAGAAACTCGCCGCGCTGGAGGAGATCGTCATCGAAGCCCCGGCGATTGGCTGAAAGGAGCCTGTATGAAGAAGGCGCTGACGCTTATTCTTGAGGACAAGGATATCATCGAACTTATGCGTATTCTGATGGATGACGACGCCGTAGGCGCGCTGGCGTTCCTCAAGCAGCATTTCAAGGGCAAAGCGCGCGATCTGCTTGAGGGCGGTTGAAAGGTGATAATTGAAGTGCCCGGTGCGGGCATTACCCAGGTCCTTGCTAATCAAATCAAGTAACATGTACCTTGAATCCATTGTCCTTATACGCACTCTACCCTGTCTTGCAGAGCCATCTAAGATTATTGTTGTCGGCCAGCCAGATCGTTCTCTGACCGAAGTCATACCTTTCCTGGCGACCTTGCCAGGAATTATTGCCTTCAACCCCGAAACATATACCCTGACTTTTAGACGCCAACCTGGCTTCGTAACTTTGAATCCGGAAAGTGTTTATATCACCCAGGTTAGGAATACCGATGAAGGGCTGGAACTGCTTACTGCCCTGCGAGATGCGATCAATGCAACCTGGGAGCAGCGCCATAATTTGAAACCGGCGACTAAAAAGAAACAAGCCCCACACCATCTAGATATTTATGCTCTCCTCCCTCAGACGAACTGCAAACAATGCGGTGATGCTACTTGTTTGGCGTTTGCTGTAAATTTGATTTTACACAAGCGTGCACTTGAGGATTGCTCACCTCTTCAGCGAGATATCGCTTTCACAGACCGCAGAGCGACACTAAAAGCTATGCTATAAAGTCAACTCACGGCTCCTGGGTGACGTGTTGGAGGATCTTTTACCCCCTGTCAAATAGCAGGCAGATACATGCTGGTTATTATCCTGAATTTGTCTCTCCGAGAGTGACCTCTACCTCAAATATCTGATTACCATGGGCATAATGAACACTAACCTTATCTCCAGGTTGGTATTCAAACAAGGCATCAATAAAAGAATGTGTCTCGTCTATAGCTATCTCCCCAATTTGGGTGATGATATCACCTTGCTCCAGACCAGCTGTATATGCTGGACTATCGGGCACTACCTCGGTGAGATATATACCCCACTCTACCGCTAGGTTATAGCGCCTAGCGACATACGGATTAACAGCTTGCCACTGGATTCCAAGATAAGGACGAGAGAAGTAGCCTTTTTGGATTATTTGCTCAGCAACTGCCTTAGCAGTGTTGATGGGCAATGCGAACCCCAGGCCCTCGGCTACTGTACCGCTTTGGCTGTTACGAACCACCAGGGTGTTGATGCCAATCACCTCTCCCGCCAGGTTGACCAACGGACCACCCGAGTTGCCCTGGTTGATGGCGGCATCGGTCTGGATCAGTCCCTCGATCTGGTAGCCCTGCCCCGTATCAATCGATCGTCCGGTGGCGCTGACAACACCGACGGTGACGCTATTCTTGAAATCTCCCAGTGGTGAGCCGATTGCAATGACAGTCTCGCCGGGGGTAAGCACATCCGAGTTGCCCAGGGTTGCTACTGCAGGGACTTCCCCATCAAATTTGAGAATTGCCAGATCGGCATAAAGATCGCTCCCTACGATGCTTGCTTCAATCTGGCTTCCATCTGAGAGGATAACCCATAGCTGGCTC
>JBFYSV010000237.1:0-5654 GCA_041301185.1 Anaerolineae bacterium | reverse complement strand
CAGTTTATGGATGCGAGTATTAAATTGGGGCGGATTTGGGGGATTCCGATCGGTGTGCATACCAGCTGGTTTATTATCTTCGGCTTGTTAGTATGGTCGCTTTCTTCCGGGTATTTTCCGAATGAATACCCCCAGTTCCCAGTATTAACCCACGTATTTCTTGGGTTGATCACAACCCTCTTGTTTTTCGTCTCTGTGCTTGCCCATGAGTTGGGGCATGCCCTGTTTGCATTACGCAACCAGATACCGGTAAAGGGCATCACCCTGTTTATATTTGGGGGTGTCGCGCAGATCGCTCAGGAGCCGCGCTCTCCTGGAGCTGAATTCCGGATTGCCATCGCTGGACCACTTGTCAGCCTGGCTTTAGCGGGGGTATTTGGTCTGACCTATCTACTGGATCAAGGGATTGCCCTCTTAGCCGCCCCGAGCTTGTATTTGTTGCGGATCAACTTTATCCTGGCGGTCTTCAATATGATCCCTGGTTTCCCGCTGGATGGCGGTCGTGTGCTTCGATCGATCATCTGGCGTTTTACCGGGAATTTTCAACGCGCCAGTCAGGTGGCATCCTTCACAGGCCAATTGGTTGCATTTGGTTTCATCGGATGGGGTATCTACTCCATTTTCACAGGCCAATTTTTGAATGGTCTGTGGCTGGCATTTATTGGCTGGTTTTTGCAGAATGCTGCAGCCAGCTCGTACCAGCAGACAAACCTGCAGCAATCCTTGCGTGGGATCCGCGTCAACCAGGTGATGGAGCAGGATTGCATTCGAGTGCCCAGCCTGACCCCCATCAGCCAGGTTGTTGAAGAACGTGTTCTCACCGGAGGGGAGCGCTGTTTCTTTGTCTCTGATAATGGGAAATTGCAGGGTATGCTGACCTTGCGGGATATTTCCCAAATCCCACAACAAAAGTGGCGTTTTACAACGATCCAGCAAGTCATGGTTCCCGCCAACAACCTGGTCACGGTCGAACCACAAACTGAGTTGCTGAATGCCATGCAGACGATGGATAATGCAAATATCGCCCAGGTTCCGGTAGTGGAGAACGGTGAACTGCTGGGCGTTCTCACCCGGGAGCAGATTGTGCATTATCTTCGAACGCGCGCCGAATTAGGAATATAAACAAATATGAATCAGACGTGAGATTGGGACATTAAGAATGCAGACGCTATTGGGTAAGCATTGGCATCACCTTCCGGTTGAGGAGGTTATCGAGCTACTTGAGACGAATCTAAACAATGGGTTAGATATATTCGAGATCCAGCACCGCCAGGAGCGGTTTGGCCCGAACATGCTCACGCCACGCAAAGGGAAAAGCCCTCTGATGCGTTTCCTGCATCAGTTCAACAACCCGTTGATCTATATCCTGCTAGCCTCCAGCTTGATTACAGCCGTTTTGAAAGATGTGGTCGATGCCGTGATTATCTTTGGGGTGGTGTTAATCAATGCCATCATCGGTTATATCCAGGAGGCAAAGGCAGAAGAGGCGATCCAGGCGCTGGCAAATACGATGACCACCGATGCAAGTGTTATGCGCGCAGGAAAATCAATGAGAATCACGGCATCCCAGCTGGTACCTGGCGACCTGGTCCTCATTAAATCTGGGGATAAAGTGCCTGCAGATTTGCGGCTGATACGCTCCCGTGATCTGCAGATTGCTGAGGCATCCTTAACTGGGGAATCGATGGCAGTCGAAAAATATGCCGAAAAATCTCTGCCAAAGGATTCCTCCCTGGCAGAGCGCCAGAATATGGCTTACGCTTCAACCCTGGTTACGTACGGGCAGGGGACAGGTATCGTCACGGCGATTGGCGATAATACCGAAGTTGGGCGAATTTCACACCTGATCTCAACTGCAGAAGAGTTGGCTACGCCCTTAACCCGCAAGATCTCAGAATTTAGTCGCATCATCCTGTTTTTGATCCTGGGTTTGGCGGCGGCGGTATTTGCCATCAATGTCTTGCGAGGTGAGTCAATCGTAGATACCTTAATGGCTACGATTGCCCTGGCAGTAGCAATGATTCCAGAGGGTTTGCCAGCCGCGCTTACCGTTACATTGGCAATTGGCGTCTCGCGTATGGCCCGCCGGAGAGCAATCATTCGTAAGCTGCCCGCCGTGGAAGCCCTGGGAAGCACTACAATCATCTGTTCGGATAAAACTGGAACTTTGACGCAGAATCAAATGACTGTGCAGAGCATTTATGTTCCAGGTGCTCATTACAAGGTTAGCGGTTCAGGCTACTCACCCGAAGGGGAGATTAAGCGGGAAGAGCGTGAGGATGAGAGCCAGATTGGATTAAGCACCGGTCATCATCCATCCGGGTTGCATGAAGTTCTGAGAGCGGGGATGTTGAGCAACGACAGCGCCCTGGTTCAAAATGGGAGTGAATGGGAAGCCCATGGTGATCCTACCGAAGTAGCACTGATCGTCTCAGCCCGTAAAGCAGGCTTGAGTGTGGATGGATGCAATTCCCAATTCCCGCGGGTTGATTCCATCCCCTTTGAGTCCCAACACCAATATATGGCGACACTCCACCACCAGGGGGACGGGATGCTGGCGATCGTGTATGTGAAAGGAGCCGCAGAGGCGATCCTGGAACGGAGTCAGGATGCTATCGATATGGACGGGGAACCGATTTCGGTTACCAGGCGGGAAATTCTGAGAAAAGTGGAGGATATGGCATCCGAAGGGTTGCGTGTTCTGGCGTTTGCCAGGATTGAGCTGCCGGCAGATACCAATAAAATCACCCACGATGTTCTGAACTCTGGGCTGACATTTTTAGGATTGCAAGGTTTGATCGATCCGCCTCGCCAGGAAGCGATTGCCGCAGTAAGAACTTGCCAGAATGCGGGCATCCAGGTCAAAATGATCACGGGAGATCATGCCCTCACCGCAGCGGCAATTGCCAGACATATCGGTTTGTATAACGTCGAGGATCATCAGTCAGGCGAATACTGCGTTCTGACAGGCAGAGAGATCGAGAGTTTGAGCGATGAGGAATTAATTGAGTGCGCTGACCAATACTCAGTTTTTGCCAGAGTATCGCCAGAGCAGAAACTCCGCTTGGTAGAGGCTCTCCAGTCTCGGGGGCACATTGTTGCTATGACAGGAGATGGCGTTAATGATGGTCCGGCATTAAAAAGGGCAGATATCGGTGTCGCGATGGGGATTACCGGAACAGATGTTGCCAAAGAAGCAGCTGATATGGTTTTGACAGACGATAACTTTGCTACGATTGAAGCTGCAGTGGAGGAAGGGCGAGGCGTGTTCGATAACCTGACCAAGATCATTGCCTGGACTCTGCCAACCAATATTGGAGAAGGGTTGATCTTGCTAGCTGCACTCATATTAGGGGTTGCGCTGCCCATCCTGCCGATCCAGATCTTATGGATCAACATGGTTTCGGTAAGCGTATTGGGGATTGTCCTGGCGATGGAGCTGCGTGAACCAGGCATAATGAACAGAAAGCCGCGCAATCCGAATGCTGCTATCCTGTCTGGGGAGTTGATCTGGCGTGTCGTTCTGGTAGGGGCATTGATCCTGATCGGAGCGTTTGGCTTATTCGAATACGAACTGGCGAATGGCGCCACCCTTGCCCAAGCCCGCACAGTTGCGGTCAATGCAGTGATTATGATCGCCATTTTCTACCTGTTAAATTGCCGCTCGCTAACCCGGTCCATGTTCCAGATTGGCGTCTTCTCGAATCGCTGGGTGGTGATCGGAATTGCGACAATGATCGCTCTGCAGCTTTTATACACCTATGTCCCGATGATGAACACCTGGCTAGCCAGCGCACCGATCGGCATCGAAGCCTGGATTAGGATTTTCCTTGTAGGTGTGGTCAGTTACCTTATTGTAGAATTCGAGAAGTGGATTCGAAGGCGTCGTCTTGGCGAAGACACCGCCGTTGTAAGAGCAGAAACGGGATTGGTTTACAATTAGAGAGCCAGAAATCGACCCCTGTAAAAATTCTAATATTTAGGTGTGATCCTTCAAGACATCGCTAAATCAGTTTAAGACGGCTAATGCGATGAGCCTTCATCACATCGCTAAAAATAGGGCACTTTACTAACCGAATAACCATCAAGACATCGCAGAAACCAGGCTGAAAAGGCGATCTACAGCCAGATCAAAGGCAGATCGGAAGAGAGAAAGATTGGCTGGCTTGGCCGATGGATCGAGCTGAGATGGCATAGGAACGACATCTTCTTTCAACGGAAAAGCGTGCTCAGCCAAGCAAGTTCGCTGTTTGACATCTGGAGCTGCATCGTAAATCCGCAGAGCTGCTCCCTGGTTGGTAAACTCGAGCGTAGCCCAAACCCCTTGATCCGGTTTGGCGGTAGGGACATCCCAATCGAGGTTCAGGATCATCACCTGGTGATTCTGGTCTACTCGCCGGATGAAATGCACCTGCCCGGCGGTCAGGGGAAGCCGATCCGATGCACGTAGGCCGGTGAGCAATGGGGACTGCACAAGAGTTGGGTGTAAGTCAGCCGGGCAATGGCCATGGAGAGCCGAATGATGCTCACTGTGTCGATAGGCTTCGAAGAAAACGGGGGAATAAGATTGGACAGTCTCCAGGTCCGGCAGATCGATCTTATCCCAGACGTTTTTCGAATAATCCTGGTGAAATCGCTCAATGAAACCATTACTCTCCGGGTGTCGGATGGGCGAAAAGACCAACTGCGTTCCGACGGCCAAAGCCAGGCGCAGCACTTTGCCTAGCACGCCTGGGTGGGTGAAGCCTCCGCTAAAGCAACATTCGTTATCCACCTGGGTGTATTCAGGAATGCCCAGTTCTAGCCAAACGTGGATCAAGAAATTGAGCGCATCTCGTGAGCCTTTGCTGAGAAATTGCTGGCCCGTTGGGTAGCGTGATACCACATCAATCGCATTGAAGCACGAGACACACGGGCCGCCTGGCAAGTAGTGCGGGACGATGTCCACCTGAACGAGTTTCAACGGTTGCGTCGGATGGATGTGCGGATAGACCACTTCCTCTTCTTCCTTGGTTTTGTAAGACCGGGTGAGATGAGAGGCCCGCAGTTCTCGCTCGATACTACTGATGCTGGGCTCAGGAACGATCCCTTTCTTTCGCAGTCGGGCAGAAATGGCTTGTGCATCGATGTAGACCAGCTTCCCCGGCTCTGCTGCTTCTGCTTCCAGCTCACTACGCGTTTGGCGAACGGCTTGCAAAACCTCAGACGGTAATTTCCGGGGCTGATTTTTGGGAATACGAGATTGATCACGAAGCGTTTCCCAATCTTGTTTTTCGAAAAAACGCTTTCGCCATTTGTAGACCCAAAACAAGGAGCGATGCAGTTCTTGGGCAACTTCACAGGGTGTCTTCCCGCTGCGCAATAGATGGATGGCTGTTTTCCGGAGGGTATATTCATTTTCACTCATGGCCTTCACCTGCTTTTCTTACTGACGAATGTAGGTGAATGATATCCCTTTGCGGATTTAGCGATGTCTTGAAGGTTCGGTTATTAAGGTACTTTTAGCGATGTGTTGAAGGTTTTGCGATTAGATGTTTTGCGATCTATTGAAGGATGACATCTAAGTTCTGGACCGATTTCACCGGAGTAGTAGCGCTGGTATATTCGCACCATTTCCGAACGATCGATGTTTTTCAATTGCGCATCAGTTCGCT
>JBFYSV010000236.1:0-6653 GCA_041301185.1 Anaerolineae bacterium | reverse complement strand
CAGCCTGGTCCAGCCACAGGATTTCCCTGCGGCTGCCTACCTGCCCGAGGCGGTCGCTTTCCAACTGCGCCCATCTGCCCGGGCGCTGGTGCTGGAACCCGGGGCGGGGCTGGGAGTCTTGCAAGCCCAGGCCGGCGGCGCCAGGCAGATCATCGCCGTCCTGCCAAATGGAATGGTAGCGGGGGCGGTCGCCCGGTCTGCCCCGGGAACCAACCCGTTCGAGGCGCCCAATGTGCGCACGGTGGTTGCTACCGGACGAGTCTTCCTGCAAGGCTTGCCAGAGCCCTTTGATTTAATATTCTTACCCCTAAGCGATGCCTACCACCCGGTGACCAGCGGGGCGTACAGCCTGCACGAAACCTACTCGCTGACGGTGGAGATGTTCGCCCGGGCGCTGGAGCAGCTTGCCCCTGACGGCGTACTGGTGGTCACCCGCTGGCTGCAAACCCCACCCAGCGAAGAGTTGCGCCTGGCAGCCACCCTGGTCGAAGCGCTGGAAGAGTCCGGCGGGGTAGCGCCATCTCAGGCGCTGGTAGCCTACCGCGGCATCCAGACGATGACCTTCCTGGTGCAGCCGGACGGCTGGCAGGCAGCTGAGCTGGACCCAGTCCGCCGGTTCGCTGAAAGCCGGAAATTCGACCTGGTCTGGGCGCCGGATATCTCCCCGGCGGAGACCAACCGCTTCAACAAGCTGCCCGAGCCGGTCTACTACCAGGAATTCCGCGCCCTGCTCGAAGCTAGCGACCGCCAGGCGTATTATGCCAATTATCCCTTCGATGTGCGCCCGCCCAGGGATGACCATCCCTTCTTCTTCCACTTTTTCACCTGGGGACAGACGCCGGAGATCCTGGCAGGGTTAGGGCGAACCTGGCAACCCTTTGGGGGCAGCGGCTTCCTGATCCTGCTGGCGTTGCTCGCCCTGGTGACATTGCTGAGCGCGCTGCTGGTACTCCTGCCGCTCCTTCTCCCTACCCGGAGGACAAGCTCGCAACCCCCACCCGGTGGGCAGGTGGGCAGTAAAAGCCGCTTGGGGCACGTGCTGGGTTACTTCAGCTTGATTGGACTGGCATACCTGCTGGTGGAAATCCCGCTCATCCAGCGCTGGATCTTGCTGCTGGGCAACCCGACCTACGCCTTCACTGCCGTGGTGCTGTCCATCCTGACCTTTTCCGGACTGGGCAGCGCGGCAGCCGGGTGGCGGCGGTTGCCGAAACGGGCGGCTCTGGCGACGCTGATTCTGCTGGCGCTGCTCACCCCGTGGATGACCTCCCAGGTCATCTACCTGACCCTGGGCTGGCCTGCCTGGGGACGGGCGGCGGCGGCTGTGCTGGCGCTATTCCCGCTGGGGATCTTGATGGGCTTGCCCTTCCCGTTTGGGTTGCAGCAGATGGCAGGCAAGGACCAGGCGCAGCGCGCACCCGGGCTGGTTCCCTGGGCATGGGCGGTGAATGGCTGCGCCTCGGTGATCGCCTCGGTGCTGGCAGCGATCCTCTCACTAACCTATGGCTTCAGCCTGGTGCTGTGGCTGGGAGCAGCCGCCTACGCCGGGGCGCTGGGGGTGTACCTGCACTGGCGCAAGGGAAGGAGCGCAACGCAATAAGAATTAACTAAAGTTCGTTTCGGATAAGCATTCGACTCATTGCCAGGATGTCCACTCAACCCATAATCAAGTTAATTTTCATCAGATGACTCTCGGGTGAAAGGCACAAAGCGCACCGCGCCCAGGTTGGTTGCCTCCAGCTCGCCGCCGGCCTTCTCAAACTGCCACAAGGTTTGTACCATACCCACCGGCCCGATGGGGATCACCAGCCGCCCGCCTTCAGCGAGCTGGTTTGCCAGGGGTTGCGGCAGATGGTCCGGGGCGGCGGTGACGATGATGGCATCGTAGGGGGCGTGCTCTTCCCAGCCGTAATACCCGTCCGCAGCCAGCACCTGGACACTGTCGTAGCCCAACTCCTCCAGGCGCTGCGCTGCCTGGCTGGCAAGCTCGGGGACGACCTCGACGGTGTACACCTCCACCCCCATCTCTGCCAGGACGGCTGCCTGGTAGCCGCTGCCCGTGCCGATCTCCAGAACTCGGTCACCGGCTTCCACACCCAGCGATTCGCTCATCAGGGCGACGATATACGGTTGCGAGATGGTCTGACCGAAACCGATCGGCAGGGGGTGATCGTCATACGCCTGGTCCAGGTAGTCTTCCGGGACAAAGCGGTGGCGCTCCACCCGGCGCATGGCCTCCAGGACGGAGGCCTGCCCCACCCCGCGCAGCTCGATCTGCTCGCGCACCATCGCCTGGCGCTTCTGTGAGTAGACGTCTTCCGTCTGCGTGATTTGCCTCGCTGCCGTCAAAGACGGGCTGGGGCGCGGCGTCTCCGCTGGTGAAATGCAGCCAGCGCAGGTAAGCAATAATCCAAGGAAGATGATCACCCTCAGCATGGGACACCCGCTCTTTTCAATAATTAAAACGGTCCAACCCGGAAGCCACGACCACAGCCTCGCTAATCTTCTTTGGAGTCCATCTCCGCCTCTACCATCAGGCGCACCAGCTCCTCGAACGGGGTGGTGGCTTGCCAGCCGAGCTTCTGTTTGGCTTTGGACGGGTCGCCCACCAGCAGGTCCACCTCTGCCGGGCGCATGAAGCGCGGGTCCTGGACAACGTAATCCCGGTAATCCAGCCCTACGGCTTCGAAAGCCAGCTCCACAAAGCGCTCCACGGTGTGGGTGCGCCCGGTCGCCAGGATATAGTCTTCAGGGGTGTCCTGCTGCAGCATCAGCCACATCCCGTAGACGTAATCCGGCGCGTAACCCCAATCACGCTGGGCATCCAGGTTGCCCAGGCGCAGCTCTTTTTGCAAACCGCGCTTGATGCGGGCTGCCCCGCGGGCGATCTTGCGGGTGACGAACTCGTGGCCGCGGCGCGGGCTTTCATGGTTGAAGCAGATCCCTGAAGTGGCGTACAGGTCGTAGCTTTCCCGGTAATTGACGGTGATCCAGTGCCCGTAGACCTTGGCAACCCCGTACGGGCTGCGCGGGTAGAAGGAGGTCTCTTCGTTCTGTGGCACGGCGCGCACTTTGCCGAACATCTCGCTGGTGCTGGCCTGGTAGAAACGGATGCCCGGGTCGACCAGGCGGATGGCATCCAGCAGGCGGGTCACGCCCAGGGCGGTTACCTCGCCGGTGAAGACCGGCTGGCTCCAGGAAGTCTGCACAAAAGATTGGGCCGCCAGGTTATAGACCTCCCCCGGGCGATAGCGCTCCAGGATGTCGATCAAGGAAGCCTGGTCGAGCAGATCACCGGAGGCCAGCTCGACCTGCTCCTGGATATGGTGAATGCGCTCGAAATTGATCGTGCTCGACCGGCGTACCATGCCGATCACTTCATAACCTTGCTCCAGCAGCAGCTCTGCCAGATACGATCCGTCCTGCCCGGTGATGCCAGTTACTAAGGCGCGCTTTGCAGTCATCTTGGGTACCTCCATAGTATTACTAGTTCTTACGCAGTTGGTGGGTTCCTCTCCATGAGCTGCGTAACTACGAATTACTATACCCGATTATCGGCGCTTTGTCTGCTAAGTGGCTTAGCAAACCAGGGTAGATATTCCCAGATTGATGATGGGGTAAACCCCCGGCGCAGGCGAATTTTTCGAGTATCATCATGCCTCAGAAGGAGCCAACGTGCAGGAGAGCATCGGCAAGCGCATCGCCCGGCTGCGCCAGGAGCGCGGCTGGACCCAACAAGACCTGGCGTACCGCCTGGCGATCTCGCGCGTGGCAATGTCGCATATCGAGATGGAGTTATCCCTGCCCAGCGAGCGAACGATCACCTTGCTGGCTGGTCTGTTCAAGCTTGCCCCCTACAAGCTCGTTGAAGGGACGACCTATCCGGCGGCAAAGGCGGAGCGCCTGCCGCCAAGCGCTTGCTGCTACACGTCTTTCGAGCTAGATCTGGCTCTGTTGGAGAACGACCTGGAATGGCTGGCGCAGGTACAGGCGCGAGGAGAGGGGAATTTAGCTTACTGGCAGCGTGCTGTGTGGGAAAAATGGCAGCCCCATTTGGAACAATGGGAGTTGGAAACGGTCGATACGCGGGAAAGATCAGAGCTGCTCGAAGCGCGCCGCCGGTTATCCGCGGCTTGCCAGCCAGGTCCCTGATCTCATTTCCACATCTGGGGCTGGGCAGGATCAGACAGCTTGGCTGCCAGGTCATCCCCGTTAGCGATCCGGCAGACCGGGATGCGCAGAATGCGCAGGTCGTTTTCCAGCCGCTCGGCTTTGCCTGCCCCACCAAAGCTGGCCGCGTCCACCAACACCGCCACTGGGCGCATCCCGCGCCGCATCAAGAACTCAGCCGTGAGGGAAACGCCGTCGCCGGAGTCGGGGGTGATCAGCACCACCGTGCTGCCGCGCGGGATCACCTGGACGCCAGCCTGGACCAGCGATTCGAGAGCCAGCCTGCCATCTGCCGAAAGCAACGCCAGCGTCTCCAGGATTTTGCTGAGCTGGCGCCCGCCCCGCTCTGCAGACAAGACGCGCATCGCCTGCCCGGCGCTGATCAGTCCAACCACTCGGCCACGCTGCAAGTAAAAGCGGGCTAATGAAGCCGCCACGCTGACCGCGTACTCTTCCGTCGAGGGCGGCAAGGGGACGCGCACGCTGGGCCGCCACATCTCGCGCTCATCCAGCTGGATATCCGGAAATGGCAGGGCAGCATGCACGTGGCGGTAAGCATCCACAATAATCCATACCTCCGCCATCGGGTCCAGCTCGAATTCCTTAACCATGAAGCGGTTGCGCCGGGCGGTGCTCAGCCAGTGGATGCGGTTGAGCGGGTCGCCTTGCTCGTACTCGCGCACCCCGGAGGCATTGGCAGTGATCTGCTGGGTGCGCCGGCGAACCGCCTCGCCCCCGGAAAGCCAGCCCATGGGGCTGGGGAAAGCCTGCACATCCACCATCATCGGGTAGACCAGCAGCGATTCCTCCGCCGGGTATTTTAGGCTGACCGGGAAAAGACCAAACAAATCGCCGGATGAGAGCACTGTGTCTCCCAACGGGAAAACGCCGCGCTTCATCAAGCGGGTCCGCACCAGGTAAGAACGGCTCTCGCGGCCGCCGATCAGGCTTAAAACTTGAGAGCCGCGCGAGCCGGGCAAGGGCGAGTTATCCCGGACCTCCAGCCATAGGCGCGGCAGGCGGCTTTGATTCTGGACTTCAAAGCGCTCTTCGAAGATCTGCCCCACCTGCGAGCGCAGTGAGCGCGCCGTGCGCTTCAGGATCACACCCCGCAGCGCCAGCTTGGAGAGGATCCAGCTGCCAACGAACAAGAACAGCCACAGGTAAGCCAGCCGGTAATAAAATACCGACCCTGAGACGACACCCCCCAGCAGGCTGGCAACCAGCAAGATCAGAACGACGCGTTGACCAGAAGTCACGCCTATTTCTCCATGGTCATATCGCCCCCCGGCACCGGGACACTGTTTTGGATTTCAAGCGCAATCTCATCGGCTTCCAGGTCGCGCAGACGGGCTGCCGGACCGAGGATCATTCGATGGGCAAATGTCGGCACTGTCAGGGCTTTGACGTCATCCGGCAGCACGTAATCTCGACCGCTGAGGGCAGCGCGTGCCTGAGAGGTGCGGTAAAGCGCCAGGCTACCGCGCGGGCTGGCGCCCAGGTACACTTCGGGGTGATCGCGGGTCTGGCGCGCCAGACTGACGATATAGCGCTTGACCGCCGGGGCAACAAAGACCCCTTTGACTGCCTCCTGCATCTCGGAGAGCTCCTCAACGGAGACCATCTGCTCCAGCTCGTCCAGCGGGTGGCGGTATTGTTGGCGGTCGAGGATCTCAACCTCGTCCTCCAACAGCGGGTAGCCCAGGCGAACTCTTATCAGAAAACGGTCCAGCTGGGCTTCTGGCAAGGGAAAGGTGCCTTCATATTCGATCGGGTTCTGGGTCGCCAGGACCATAAAGGGCCTGGGCAAGATGTGGGTGACGCCATCCACGGTCACCTGGCGCTCTTCCATCGCCTCCAGCAAGGCAGCCTGGGTCTTGGGGGTGGCGCGGTTGATCTCATCTGCCAGCACGATCTGGGCCATGATTGGACCGGGGCGAAACTCGAACTCGCTGCTCATCTGGTTGAAGATGGATACCCCGGTCACGTCACTCGGCAGCATATCCGGGGTGAACTGGATACGGCTGAACTTGCATCCCAGCGAACGCGCCAGGCTGCGCGCCAGCACCGTTTTGCCCACGCCGGGGACGTCTTCGATCAGCAAGTGGCCCTGGCACAATAAACCAATGATCGCCAGCTCCACGGTAGAGCGCTTGCCTACAATGACCTTCTCGATATTTTCGACCACCCGCTCGCCAAAGGCCTGAACGTTTTTCATATTGAACTCCAAAAATGGGGTAATTTTGATCTCAGGGCAGGCTCGCCGGGCGTCGATCGTTTGGGACAAAACCCGGTGATCAGCCTGCACACATGATTATTACGATTAAAAGTATAAAATAGATTAATCAGGAAACACAATCCCGAGTGTAGGCGTTCCATCACAGGATGGATTACCCGCCAATCAGGCCTATACTACCACATTTGATATGCTCCACCGGATTTTACGCCCGCCTGAAGGATATTTTTGGGGATTTATTAATTGT
>JBFYSV010000233.1:0-21552 GCA_041301185.1 Anaerolineae bacterium | reverse complement strand
ATCACTCCCCTTCAATCCAAGCATTGATCCTGGACATGGACGGCGTGCTATGGCGCGGCGAAGAACCGATCGGAGATCTGCCTGCTATTTTTACCACCATCGAAAGGCGCGGCTGGCAGGTCACCCTGGCGACCAATAATGCCACCCTCTCTGCCAACCAGTATGTAGAAAAAATCGCCCGCCTGGGTGTCAATCTGAACCGCCGCCAGATTGTCAACTCTGCCCTGGCAACTGCCCGCTACTTGCACCGATTGCACCCCGATGGCGGTCGTGTATATATCGTCGGTGAAAACGGCCTATCCATCACCCTTGCTGAGGCAGGCTTTACCGCCGTGTCGCTTAACGCCACTGACCTCCACCCAGAACGAGAGAATATCCTAGCAGTGATCGTTGCCATGGACCGCCAGGTCACGTACGAGAAGTTGACCGTTGCCACCCGCCTTGTCCGGGCTGGCGTGCCGCTCTTGGCAACCAATCCGGATCGCACATTCCCTACCCCGCAAGGCCTGGTGCCGGGAGCCGGCGCAATCCTGGCTGCAGTAGAGGCTGCATCCGGTGAGTCTGCCCTGATTATCGGCAAACCCTCGCCAGAGATGTACCGGGTGGCGCTTGAAACCATGGGTGTTGCGCCAGAGAATGCCCTGGTCGTCGGTGACCGCCTGGAGACGGATATCGCCGGCGGGCAGCAGCTCGGCTGCCAGACTGCCCTGGTGCTGTCTGGTGTCACCACCCCGCAGATTGCAGATCGCTGGCGCCCGCCTCCTGGCTGGATTTCACCCGATCTGGGCAGCTTGCTGAACACAATCGCCTGAGCAGATAAAATTCATTTGGAATAGCACAGTGGGCACCCAATCCGACCCAGCCGCCAAGACATTTATCTACGACCTGGATTTACCCCAGCTAAAAGAGATCATCGCAAGCTGGGATGAGCCGGCTTACCGCGCCCCGCAGATCTGGCATGGGATATACAAAAGCCTTTGGAATGATCCAGGAGCATTCACCAATCTTTCTCACTCCCTGCAAGCCCGCATGGCAGAACAATTTGATTTTTCTCATCTACTGGAGACGGCGCACAAAGAATCATACGACAAAGAAACCCGTAAAACCCTCTTCATTCTGCCCGACCAGCAACCCATCGAAGCAGTCTTGATGCAGTACGAGCGCCGGCGCACCTTGTGTATCTCCTCCCAGGCCGGCTGCGCGATGGGCTGCACATTCTGCGCCACCGGTCAGATGGGTTTTCGCCGGCATCTTTCCAGCGGGGAAATCGTTGAGCAGGTGCTCTATTATGCCCGCCTGCTGGCGACCCGTGGCGAGCACGTGACCAATGTGGTCGTCATGGGAATGGGCGAGCCATTCCACAATTATGATAACACCCTGGCAGCAATCGACCGCCTCAATCATCCGGATGGTCTCAACCTGGGAGCCAGGCGCTTTACCATTTCCACGGTCGGATTGGTTCCCGCCATCCGCCGCTTTGCCCGCGAGAAACGCCAAATAAATCTCGCCATTTCCCTGCATGCTGCCGACGACGAGCTGCGCAGCTCAATGCTCCCGGTGAATAATCGCTACCCGCTCGCCGAGCTGCTGGCTGCTTGCCGGGAGTACGTAGAGGTCACCAGCCGCCGCATCACCTTCGAATGGGCTTTGATCTATGGAGTTAACGACTCGCCCGAGCAAGCTTCAAAACTGGCAAACCTGTTGGGCGGCCTCTCCTGCCACGTCAACGTGATCCCCCTCAACCCGACGGAAAAGTACGCCGGGAGGGCGACCACTCGTGAGCGAGCGGTTGCCTTCAAGAATACATTGGAGACCCGGGGTATACCCTGCACCGTTCGCGTTCGCCGCGGGATTGATATCCAGGCTGGCTGCGGTCAACTGGCCGCCGGGCAAATTTAGTGTTAAAATCTTTAGCAGCCGGTCTTCGCCTTCTCTACCAATAAAGGAGGATCATATGACAGACCAGGTTGTCCGTTTGGTCTACCCACCGGCACTGCTCAGCGTGCCAATTATCAACCAGCTCATCCGCCACTTTGATCTCACCGTCAATATCCTGCGCGCTCAGATCGGTGGAGAAGATCGCTGGATCGAGGTCCAGCTTGCCGGAAACCCTGCAACAATCGAGGCCGCCATTGGCTGGTTGGAGGAATTGGGGATTTCGGTAGAGCCCCATATACCCTAAACCTGTTTCATGGCAGACAAAGCTAAAGTAATCCACAACCCATACGCCGGACGCTGGCTCGCCCAGGAGAAATTGGGTGCAGTGCGCCAAACCTTGCAAGATCTTGGGATCGTTTTTGACCTCGAGTCAACCACCGGTCCGGGGCATGCAACTCAGATCGCCAGTCAGGCTGTCCAGCAGGATTACTCGATGATCATCGCGGCTGGCGGTGATGGCACAATCAGCGAGATCATCAACGGAATGCTCAATGCATCCGGGGCTTCGGACACGCCCCCGCTGGGTATCCTCCCGCTCGGCTCTGCCAACGACCTGGTGATCAACCTGGGTCTGCCGGTCGATCTCCAACAGGCAGCCCGCAGCATCGCTGCCGGAAAGATCAGGTTTATCGATATCGGGCAGGTTTCGTTTGGGCAGCCAGCCCAAACCCAATTTTTCGATAATAACTCAGCCATCGGTCTGGAGCCGACAGTCACTTTGATCCAGCAACGGATGAAACGGCTGCGCGGTCTGCTGCGCTACCTGGTGGCAACCGTGATGGGGATCATGCAAAATCCCCGCTGGGAAGTCCAGCTGGAGTGGGAAGGTGGCGATTACCAGGGCCCATGCACTTTGGTAACGGTGGGCAACTGCCCTCTGACTGGAGGGCTGTACATGGCACCGCATGCCGATCCTTTCGATGGCAAGCTGACCTTTGTCTATGGCTTCATGCGCTCCCGCTCCCAAATGCTGGCCCTTTTGCCGCGCACTATGAAACCCGGTGAGGGCTCGTACGTGGAGCATCCCAGCATCCATGAGATCCACTCGCCCTGGATCAAAATCAAAGTTTCGCCAGCCACTCCTCTGCACGCAGACGGGGAAATTCAAACCACGCAAGCCCGGGAGGTCGAATACAGCATCCTGCCCGCCAGGCTTCCCGTGTTCCTTCCTTGAATAAAATCCTCACCGCAGCCTTGAAGATATTCTTCCGGTTGCTCTACCACCAGTTTGCCTGGCTGTATGACGCTGTCGCCAGCCTTGTGTCCCTGGGCCGCTGGAAGTATTGGATATTGGCTGTCCTTCCCTTTATCCGGGGACCCCGCATCCTGGAAATCGGTCACGGTCCAGGGCATTTACAGGCAGCTTTGGCTGCCGGAGGATGGAATCCTACCGGTTTGGATCCAAGCCCGCAAATGGGTCGGATTGCAACCCATCGGATGGAAAAGCACGGCTATGTCCCTGTATTGGTAAATGGCTATGCGCAATATATCCCCTTTGCCAACCAGGTCTTCGATACTGTCCTGGCTACGTTTCCAACAGAGTACATCTTCGAACCAGCGGCATTGTCTGAAGTAATCCGTATCCTCAAACCGGACGGCATTCTCCTGGTACTACCGGCAGCCGTCATCGATCCCCTCCGCCCTCTCGACCGGTGCTTTGCTTGGTTGTTCCGGATTACCCGCCAGGCACCCGGGCGGCTTGACTCTGCCTACATCGACTCCGTCAGCCGGCCATTCAAGCATGCCGGATTCGAGATCGAAACCCGAATTATCGCCACCCACAACAGCCAGGTGCTTATCCTGATCGGTAGGACATTCAGCGATAATTCCGCCTGCTAATTTTCCCGGGATATGGTAAATTTAAGATATGGAAGTCAGTATTGCGGTTGCCAAGGTGCGCAAATACGCCACATCCAACAGCGGCGACACGGTCGAGGTGGTTGAACGCCCCAACGGCGGTCTTTCGGTCGTCATGGCAGATGGGCAAAGCTCCGGTCGTGGTGCAAAATGGATCTCAACCCTGGTCGTCCGCAAGGTCATTGCCTTGCTGGCAGAGGGTGTGCGGGATGGCGCTGCGGCTCGGGCTGCCTCTGATTCGCTCTATACAGAGAAAGGTGGCAAGGTCTCAGCCACCTTGAATATCCTCTCGGTGGACAAACAGACCAACACCCTGGTCATCACCCGCAACAACCCCGCCCCGGTGTTGCTGGCGGTGAATGAAAATATCCAGGTGCTGGATACCCCCTCCCAGGCTGTCGGTTTATACCGTGACACACGCCCATTGATCAGCGAGATCCCCCTGCAGCCCGGCCTATGTGTGGTGATCTTTACGGATGGACTTGTCCACGCCGGCGAGCGTTATGGGCAGAACATGGACATCGTGACCTGCCTGGAGGTTCTCCTGGATGACGAAGACCCCACCCCGGAGACCATTGCCGGAAACCTGCTGGAACACGCGCTTAAACTGGATCAAGACCGCCCTGCTGACGATATCTCGATTGCAGTCCTGCGTGTGACCAGCCACCCAGGCGACCTGATCCGCCGCATGGCAATCCGCCTGCCCCTCGAAAGTTGATCCTAATACAACTATGAAAGACCACCTGATCGGCGTGGTAGGTCCATGCGCTGCTGGTAAATCCACCTTAGTTACCGGCCTGCGCCAGCATGGCTACTGTGTCCGCCACATTGCCCAGGAGCACTCTTACGCGCCGGCCATGTGGCAAAAAATCTCCCACCCGGATATTCTGATCTTCCTGGATGTCTCCTACCCGGTCAGCCTGGCCCGCCGCCCGCTCAACTGGACGATGGAAGAGTACGAGACACAACAACACCGCCTGCGCCATGCCCGCCAGCACGCCGACCTGTACCTGCACACCGATTCGCTCAGCATACCCCAGGTGCTGGAAGCTGCCTTAAGCTTCTTACAGGAACAAGCCGCAAAATAATCCAACTTGGACAATCCCCATAAATGGGAGTATAATCCCTGCGTCCCCGGCGAGACTGGGGTCTGTATGCTAGGTGAAGGAAAGGTATCTTAATGAAACGATTAGTCCGTCCTTTGATCATCATTGGCATTGTCTTGCTGATCGCCATCTGGATTGATCTTCCCAACAACCCGGGAATCAACTTTCTCGGCATCAATCGCACCATCCAGACCCAGTTGGGCCTGGACCTGGTCGGCGGCGTTCAGGCGCTCCTGGAGGCCGACCTGCCAGAAGGCACAGCCATCGATGCCGAATCGATGCGCACCGCCCGCACGATCGTCGAGAACCGCGTCAACGGGCTGGGCGTGGCAGAAGCAGTCGTCCAGCAAGCCGGCGACCGGCGGATTGTGGTCGAGCTGCCCGGCGAGTCAGACCCGGAGAAAGCCCTGGCCAGCCTGCGCCAGACCGGCCTGCTTGAGTTCGTAGACATGAGCGGCATCCCGCCCGAACAGGCAATCAACCTGGTAGGCACCCGCATCCAGACCGATATGCCCACCAGTACAGAGCTGCAAACCCAGGGCATCACTTCCACACTAGGACTGCCGGTATTCCCCACCGTCATGACCGGCAGCGCAATTAAAACGGTCGCTGCAACCCGCAGCGAGCTTGGCGAATACCAGGTTGCCTTCGAGCTGAACAGCCAGGATGCCCAGAAATTCGCAGATTTTACTGCCGCCAATATCGGCAACATCCTGGCGATTGTCCTGGACAAAGAAGTGATCTCCGTTCCTAGCATCAATGATGCCATCACCGACGGGCAGGGCGTCATTTCCGGCAATTTCGATTTGGAGAGCGCCAACACCCTGGCGGTCCAGTTACGCTACGGCTCGCTCCCTATCCCCCTTAAAGTTGTAGAGGTGCGCACCGTTGGCCCGACCCTGGGCCAGGACTCGCTCGAGAAAAGCCTTCGGGCCGGCCTGATCGGTTTCACCATCGCCGTACTCTTTATGGCTCTCTACTACCGCCTGCTTGGCGTGGTTGCAGTTGCCTCGATTCTCTTCTATGCCCTGATCGCCTTTGCCCTTTTCCGGTTTATCCCCGTCACCCTCACCCTGGCTGGGATCGCCGGCTTCCTGCTGAGCACCGGCAGCGCTCTGGATGCCAATATCCTTATCTTTGAGCGCATGAAGGAAGAGCTGCGCTCCGGGCGCACCATCAACCAGGCCATCGATCTCGGCTGGCAGCGTGCCTGGCCCTCCATCCGTGACTCGAATATCGCCACCCTGATCACCTGCGGCATTCTGTTCTGGTTTGGCAGCAGCTTCGGCGCTACCATCGTCAAGGGCTTTTCCCTGACCCTGGCGGTGGGCGTGTTTATCAGCTTATTCGTCGCTATCCTGGTGACCCGCACCCTGCTCAGCCTGGTCATCATGGCTCTCAAACCGACCAAC
Organism: Anaerolineae bacterium; assembly: GCA_041301185.1. Classification (GTDB taxonomy): domain Bacteria; phylum Chloroflexota; class Anaerolineae; order Anaerolineales; family UBA4823; genus JAQBDA01. Next base: position 15,239 of record JBFYSV010000233.1, on the reverse strand, counting down.
CTGGTCAAATGGTTCGGAATCTAAAAGAGGTTCTGGCATGATCAATATTATTGGAAAGCGCTATTTCTTCTTTCTCTTCTCCCTGGTCATCATCATCCCCGGGCTGATTATCCTGATCGTGAATGGCCTGCCACTGGCAATCGACTTTACTGGCGGGTCGCTCATCGAGGTGCGCTTCGAATCCGGTCAGCTCCCCCAACCCGCCCAGGTCATCGCCGTCTACGATAGCCTCGATATCGCTGACGCCTCTGTCCAAACCACCGGTCAAGGCACGGTGGTTGTCCGCTCCAGCTTCCTGGATGAAACCGGCCGCGCCCGGGTGATCGCTGCCTTGGAAGAGCAATTCGCTGACACTGTGGTCGTTCTGCGCTTTGATAGCGTCGGCCCGACTATTGGGCAGGAGGTCGCTTCCCGGGCAGCCCTGGCAGTCCTCGCTGCGGCGGTTGTGATCATCATCTACATCACCTATGCCTTCCGCGGCATTCAGAACGCCTTTCGTTATGGTATCTGCGCCATCATCGCCATGTTCCATGATGTCCTGGTCGTCATCAGTCTGACAGCGATCGGCAGCGTCCTCGTCGGCTGGGAGATGGATGCCCTCTTCCTGACCGCCCTGCTCACCGTGATCGGCTTCTCGGTGCAGGACAAAATTGTGGTCTTCGATCGCATCCGGGAGAACAGCGGCATTTACCGCCGCTTGAATTTCGAGACGCTGGTCAATCACTCGATCGTCCAGACCCTGCAGCGTTCGATCAATACCCAGCTGATGACGGTCGAGTTCATGCTACTGGCACTGGCGCTGTTCGGCGGGGTAACCCTGCGTGAGTTTGCCCTGATCATGTTGGTCGGTTTGCTCAGCGGCACCTATTCATCCATCTTCATCGCCGCCCCGAGCCTGGTTGTGTGGGAGAACCACGAGTGGCGCACCTGGTTCCGCCGTGGCGAAGCCCGGGCGTCTGCTTGATCTTAATCCTGCTCCATTAAACGTAAACGGCGGTCGAAAAAACGACCGCCGTTTATTTATTTAGTACCTGCACCTGCCCAGGTCAGAATGAATACGGCGGTCGGTATCTTCCCGACCGCCGTTATATTTTTTTATACCTACACCCGCCCAGGTCAGATTGAATTCGGCGGTCGAAAAAAATCGACCGACGTATTTTATTATCTTACCGGCACCCACCCAGATCGGGCGGTGTCAGGCAGGGCGTTGGGGAAGCCGTCCGGGTGGGCGTGCTGGATGGCTCTGGAGTGTCGGTAGGTGGTGCCGGCGTCACGGTATCTGTCGGGACACTCGTAATGGTCGCTGTCCCGGTCGGCGTGACCGGGGTAGGCGTGCTGGTCAGGGAAGGCACCAGGGTTTGAGTGGCTGTCCCGGTCGGTGGTGGCGTGCTGGTAGCGGTATAGACTGGTGTCGGCAGCGGCGTGGATGTGGCTGGTAAGGGAATCTCCAGCGGGTACAGGTTGATCCGCGGCACGATCTGCTTGACAATGCTCGCGCTTTCCCAGCGCATATCTGCCACCGCGGTGCTGTTGTTCTCGTAGTACTCGATCACCACTGGAACCAGCGGGCACCCTTCACCCAGTTGAATGTTGCCGCTGTACTCGGTCGGTGTCTGATCCTGCCAGCGGTTGACCACCAGCTGCCCGTCGACCCACAGCCGCACGCCGTCATCTGTGCGCATGAAGAAAGAATAGGTTTCAGCCTGGCTATATCTCGGCTGGACATACCCCATCCAGCGCACCGCAAAATGATCAGATGGCACCGAGGGCGATGGCGAACCGTGCCACCAGTTGAAATTAATCGTCCCATCGATCCGCGCCAGAACCAGGTTGCTGATCGCGCCAAAATTGGGTGGCGAGCTGCCCGTCCAGGTGTAATATGTACCCAGTAAGCCTGTCCCCACGTTATTGCACGGCACCAGCTCGGGCAGGTCCAGGTTGATCACCCGCTGGATGCGGGTGTACTGCCGCGGGCTGTCATTATCTCGCGCCTGCACATAGATCACATACTGCCCGTTTTCGATCACGTTATTATAACCGGGCCAGGTGTACCCCAGGCTGCGGGTGATGCAGGCACCGCCGGCATCGCCAAACAGGCAGTACGGCGCAGCCAGGTCATCGTAATATCCCAACAGAACCGTTTCTGTCTCGTTCCACACCTCAAAGCGCACCTGGTTGATCGTGCCATCCGGGTCGCTGGCAACCGCCTGAATGGTAAATGCCTCCGTAATCGGGTCGGGTGGTGTTGGCGTGATCTGCACCAACGGACCGTAACGCCCGGTCAGGTCGCGCGGCGGGCAGACCAGCTCGCCAACATTATAGGAGATCGTCACCGCGAAATCGCGGGCATGGTAGTAAATCGCATCGGCGGTAAAGCTGCGGGAAAAATCTAAACCCAGGCTGTTGCTTGCAGATGCCGCCAGGGTCAGGTTCAGATCGTGGTCAAACGTGATCCCCGGGTTATTCAGGTAGACATTGGCAGGATCCAGGGCAGTTAGCCCGCTCCACCAGTAAAAATCAAAGTACTGGTCGCTCGGTAAGGTGGTAACCTGGTCGTGCCACGGGCCGCCTGCCTGTCCCTCCAGCTCGTCCCAGGTGGTCCTGGCATGGGTGATCGTGACAGGCCAGAACGGGCTGGTGTTGCTCATCGGCACCAGGATATCGTCCCCGCTGAAATACAGTGATTGGTTGGTCTGCAAGATATCGCATGAGGGCAACGGGGTAGCTGTTGGGGTAGGCGTGTTGGTGGGGGTGGGCGAGTTCGTCGCGGTGGGCGAGGGGGTGAACGTGAAGGTAGGCGACGGGGTAGGCGAGATAGTCGGCGTGGCGGTCAATGTCGGCGCCACCCCGATCTGGCTGCCTACGCCGCTGATCCGCGAGACGCGGAACTGCTCCACAATCCCTTCCCGCCAGGCGACCAGCGGGGCAGTCGGCCAGATATTGCTGATCAGCGGCATGATCATCGGGTGGACGTAGCTCACCGTCACCCGCACCCGGTCACCCGGCCCTCCGGCGTCATCCATATACCGGTCAGGCTCGGAAGCCGTGTCCAGGCAGGTATCCGGGCTTGTGTACTCCACCCGTTGAAATCCGCTCCGGTTGCTGCACACCGTGACATGATAGTACCCCCGCAGGGTAGGATCGCCCAGAAAGCTCAGATCGTTCAAGGTCAGGAAGCCCAGGTAATCACCTGAGACAGCCGAGCTGTCATCAATTGCTGCCCCCGCCGCGCCCCGCCGGGCAGCGTCTGTGATAGACGGCAGGCGCGCCCAGTCCTGGATCTCGATTGCGATGGCGTTCTCATCGCAGCTTGCCTGCTGTTCGGCTGGCAAGGAGGCGCAATAATCATCCGCTACTTTGCAATCATACGCCCCATCGGACAGGTCTGCCGCCTGTTGACCAGTGGCGGTCGCTGCCGCCTGGCAGTAAAGCTCGTCATACTCGCCGGTAACCGCGTAGCGCACCCCGAACCGGGCTGCGTTCTGGATCGCCATCCATGCCTGCATCAGCCTGCCAAACTCAATGATCGCAAACAGCAGCACCAACAACACCGGCAAGGCCAGGGCAAACTCCAACAACGCCTGTCCCCGGTGCTTGGTTCCTTTCGTTCCATCTAAGGTTTTTTGCCGCATGATCATAGCCTCTCCCCTTTACCTCATCGGCTGATCTTGGTAAAAATGCGGGATGCAATATTGTCGAAGATCGGGTCCCGGTACGCCCCGGTCGGAGCGTAGTAATAGTTTCCGCAGTTTTGCGTCGCCGGGAGACCGGTGCACGGGTCGGTATCCCGCTCGCCATCCTCACCCAGGTTAGCCATGTAGCGCAAAATATCCGCGCCAACCCGGGCTGCGTCCAATCCTACAGCATACACCACCATATCTTCACCCAAAGGCTCATTCTCGTTGGTGGATTCGAGCAATGCCGCCTCATCAATCATATCATATGCGTAGTCCTCTACGCTATACGGTCCGCTCTCTGCCGTGCTGGTTGTATCCGGCGGGCACTCGCTTGCCGGATCATCGATGCAAAAACGCCCGTCTCCGCTGCCGGTGTTCTTATCGATACAGTACGACGGCCAAAAGGATGTGCCTGGATCGCTTCCACAGAAACCATAGTGGAAAGAGTTTGGGATATCCGGATTGGTGGCGTGAGTATCGCTCAGGTTGGCAATCCCGTCTGAAAGGAAGACCATCACCCACACGCTATCCGGCCTGCCGCCGGCTCTCAGCACGTCGGTTGCCAGGCGCACGCCGCAGCCAATACAGGTGGACACCTGGGAAATTTGATCGGGCGACTTGGTCAGCGCCTCGTCATGGTCGTTGCTGTAAACGCCGTCCCCATTCCAATCGTAAGCATCCAGGATGGCATCGTCGTCGCATGGTTCGCCGGTATCGTCATCCCACAGGTCTTTGCCTGCGCCGCCGGTGCGGTAATCAAGCACGTCTGTACACGGGGCGCCAGGATCAGCGTCGTCGCCATCCCCATCCCGGTCGTCAGGGTTGATCGGATTGAAAATCCGGTACCCGCCGTTCGGGCTGGTTTTCGACCACTCCAGCAGCGCTGCCGGGGCGTCGTCATGAACCTGGATCGTATCCACCGCGCTTATCGCGTTCGCAATGTCCCCATCCAGCCCGAAGATATGCTGGGCCTGGTAGTCGTAATGCACAATGGCTACCCTATCATGCCCCGGCAGCAAGCGGGAAATAAGAATTTTGGCAGCATCCTTCGCCTGGCGCAGCGGGTAACAGTTATTGGCAGCATTGCATACGCCGGGAGAAAAGTCGTTGGGATCGTAATCTGCCGTGCAGGGCGGATCGACATCCCCGCCCGGAGCCTGGTCACAGCTATCCGAGGCCATCGACTCGGAGGTGTCCAGCACCAGCACCAGGTCTACCGAAGCCGCTTCTCCCACCGCGCTGGTGCCGAATGGTACTCCACTGATCCCAAACAAGTGTAAAAAATAGACCGGCGCATTCTGCTCAGCCTTCACATAAGCTAGTTTGCGCGGCGACTCTCCGGAAGCCGGGCACATCGAGGCGAAATCAGCCGGTTTATCAGCGTCGTCACACAGGTAGACTTCTAAGGATGTCAGATCGCTGATATTGTGAAGGGAGAGCATTTCCCGCGCCGCTTCGGTCACCTTCTGCTTGCGGACTTCGTATAGCTCTCCAGGTGTGCTGATCTTGACATTATTGGCCGCCGCAACGGATGCCGCATCGACTGCGCGTTTGAGTTGGGTATAAGTGATATACAGAGATCCGACATCCGTCACGAGCCCGATAAACGCCAGCAGTGCCAGGAAGGCGATTGCCAGGATCACCAACGTCTGCCCAGCTTCACCCCGCCCGTTTTTCACACCCAGAAGTCTGTGTGCCTGTCTACCTTGTACCATTTCAAATGATTTTTTTCATAGCATGTTTAATACCATCTTCTCAAGGAATCGGCGTGGGCGTTGGGATGGCTTCCGGCGCGGGCATAAAGGTATAGGTGTGGATGCGAAACGGCGAGCCAATGAACTCCGAGAGCAGCGGGATGTAGATCATTTGGTCGTAGCAGATATGCGCTTCCACCAGCACCACCCCCTTGCTGCTCGGCGCAGATTGCTGTAAAAGGGCTGGGAGATCTGCATTAGTGAAATACGGTTCAGTCCGTACGACGTTTCCCTGGCAGTCTTTTTGCCAGTTGTCGTTATACAAGGACCATACCCCATCGGAATTGCTATCAATTGGCGGTTTAGGCCAGCGCTCGATATCGATTGTTGCTGTGTCCGAGATGATTGAAAACACAGACACGGTCATATCGTCATATTTGTCCGGATCGAGGGGAGTATTCGGGTTTAAATCCGTATCAATAAAGAAACAGGCTGTGTCTTTGAAATAATCCAGTGTGTCGTCTTCGCATTCCGCAATCGTTGCAGTTCCCGGCGTGGCGATGGTATAGTCTCGATTCGAGGCAAACCGGGCTGCTTCGCGGGTCAGGTCAAGCGCATTAAGATAGTTAAATACGTAAAAGCCCACCTCAATCATCCCGATGAACATGATCAAAATCAAGGGCAGGATCAGCGCCAGCTCGACGAAGCTCTGCCCCCCTGGCTGCTCTTTTCGTTTGCCAAAGCGGGTCAGGCGCATAACTTCTCCGTTTGCCACATTTCCACAACCTGCACTGATGTTAACTTGATTGATTCTATCATAATCGTATAAAGAATTAAACTCCCTTAACCTGCCGCCCATCTCGCCAGCTCCTGCCCAAAGTACAGCAGGATCACCGCGCTGGCTACCAGGAACGGTCCGTAAGGGATCGCTAGGCTGGAATGGTACCGTCTGCCAATCAGCATCACGAGCACGTAGGCCAGGCTCAGCCCGCCGGCCAGTAAAATCGCCAGGACGATCCCCGCCAGGATCCCCGGCCAACCGAGCATCAAGCCGATCACACCTGCCAGGTTCACATCCCCGAACCCCAGGGCGTCCTCGAACTGGGTTTCCCCCTTACGCTTTGCCGAAAGGTACGCGTACCCAATACCCAGCCCGTATAACGCCAGCATGATCCCAAAACCCGCCAGCCCGCCCAGGATCGTCGCCGTCAAACCGTGCAAGTGCGACCCTACCAGCAAGCCAAGTCCGGCGCCCACCAGGCTCACCGGATGCAGGATCAGGCGGTGCTCGATGTCGATCACCGCGACCAGCCCAAAATAGGTCAAAACGACCAGCGACGCCCTATCTGGCAGCTTTTCGCCGGGGGTTACCCATAGCCAGTACGCCGCCAGGATGAACATGAGGTAGACTAACCAAACCCGGGCGGGTCTCCTCTTGCCGCAATTTAGGCAGCGTTGCGGCCAAATCAGATAGTTCACCAGCCCGAAGTATTCCTGGCATTCCGTGCAAGTCGGGCGTGCCAGGGCGCGCTCCTCAGGCAGCACATCCGAAAGGTAATTGACCAGCGACCCGCTCGCCCATCCGATCAGGATACTTCCAGCCAGTGGCAAAATCCCGAACATAGGTGTATTATAGCAGCACAGCGGATATCTTCTCTCTACTCATCAACCCAAAGTCCGCGCCACCCGTTGACCGGGTGGGTCCACTCAGGAGGTGTTCGTGGATAAATTTATCATTCATGGCAGGGCCGCTCTCTCCGGGTCAGTCACGCCCTCTGGCAACAAAAACTCAGCCCTGCCACTCCTGGCAGCCTGTACCCTGACAGAAGAGCCTGTCATCCTGCACAATGTCCCCAATATTCGCGATGTCCAGACGATGCGCAGCCTGCTTGAAAGCCTGGGGGTCGAGATCAAAGTTCTGAGTGAGCACTCGCTTCAGGTGCAGGCCCGCAACCTGTGTCCCTCCGAGCTTGACCCGGATATGTGCCGCCAGATCCGCGCCTCGATCCTGATCGCCGGACCCATGGTTGCCCGTTCTGGCGAGTTTTACCTGCCTCCCCCCGGTGGAGATGTCATCGGACGGCGCAGGGTGGATACCCACCTGCTTGCCATCCAGGCCCTCGGCGCTCAGATCGAGTACCAGCGCGCCGAAAAAATATTCCATTTCCAAGCCCGCCAGCTGAAAGGTGCCAATATTTTGCTGGATGAAGCCAGCGTCACCGCCACCGAAAACGCCATCATGGCTGCCGTCACTGCCAGCGGGGCTTCGGTGATCCGCAATGCTGCCTCAGAGCCGCACGTCCAGGAGCTGTGCCATTTCTTGAATTCCCTGGGGGCCAGGATCGACAATATCGGCTCAAACACTTTGCAAATCCAGGGAGTACCCCGCCTGCACGGTGGAGAATTCACTATCGGGCCGGATTACCTGGAAGTGGTCAGTTTTATCGGCGCAGCCGTAGTCACCAATAGCTCAATCCGCATCCAAAATGCCGGAGCGCAGTACCTGGACATGATCGCGGTAGTCTTCAAGCGCCTGGGAGTTACCTGGCAGGTAGACGGCGATGATATCATCATCCCTTCCGGGCAGCAATTGGCTGTTGAGCCGGACCTGGGAGACGCTATTCCCGAGATCAGCGTCATGCCCTGGCCTGCCTTCCCCACCGACCTGATGAGCATCGCTATCGTCGTTGCCACCCAATCCCGCGGCAGTGTATTATTCCACGACTGGATGTATCCCAGCCGGATGTTTTTCATCGATAAGCTGGTCAGTATGGGCGCCCAGATCGTTCTGTGTGACCCGCACCGCTGTATTGTTCAGGGACCAACAAGCCTGTACGGTGAAAACCTGGAGAGCCCAGATATCCGCGCCGGCATGGCCCTGGTGATTGCCGCCCTGGCAGCCGAGGGAAAATCCACGATCCGTAATGTGGGTCAGATCGACCGGGGATACGAGCGAGTAGATGATAAATTGCGCAGTCTTGGGGCGCGCATCGAGCGCAAAACTGGAGATTAAGCAAATTGGGCGGGAGTAACTCCCGCCCAAAATTTATTCTAGCTCTTGGTCTGGATTACATCTAAAAACTGCGCCACAACATCCCGCAGCATTGGCTCGGGCAAGGCGCCAACCTGGCGGTGGACAATCTTACCCCCGGCTACGAACAACATGGTGGGGATGCCCTTAACACCGTACTTATTCGCCCATTCTGGATTTTCATCCGTGTTCACCTTGGCTACCAGCAGCTTTCCGGAGTATTCCTTAGCCAGCTTGTCCAGGGTTGGGGCGACCATCCGGCAAGGTCCGCACCACGGCGCCCAAAAATCGACGATCGCCGGTATCGTGGACTGCAAGACCACCTTCTCGAATGCTGCGTCGGTAACGTGAACGGGTTCGTTGATCATGCGTTGCTTCCTCCAAACAATTTCTACTCGTAAGATATTCGAGCTGCGACCTAAATCTTTGCCCCGCAGACCAGGGCACCCTCCCAAGTATAGCATGGTGGTCGAGAATTGTCAGGTATAATCTCTCGAATGAGCGTGGAACTCGTCGCCTCCCCGAGCCAGCCAACGAAACCTGAATACCGGGTTGCCACCTCGGTTTTTGAGGGTCCCCTCGACTTGCTCCTGCAGTTGATCGAGCGCGCCGAGCTGGATATCACCAGGCTGGCTCTGGCTCAGGTCACCGACCAGTACCTGGCGCACCTGCACAGCCTGCAGGTGCGGGCTGCCGATGAGGTATCCGCTTTCCTGGTAATCGCCTCCAGGCTGATCCAGATCAAATCCGAAGTGCTCCTGCCCCGCCCGCCGCAGCGTGAAGAAGGCGAGGAGGACCCCGGCGAGGCGCTCGCCCGCCAGTTGATCCTCTACAAGCGCTACAAACGCGCCGCCGAGTTCCTTGCCGGGCTGGATACCGCAGGATTGCATACGTACATCCGCCTCTCACCTCCGCCCAAGATCGAGGGCAGTCTGGATTTAACCGGCATTTCGCTGGACGACCTGGTCCAGGCAGCTCGGGATATACTATCCCACTCCCGGCTGCAAGCCGAGCTGAAGACGGTTGTCGCCCCATCGCCGATCACCATCCGCCAGAAGATCAACCAGATCATCTCCTTTCTCAAATCTCGGGGAAACACCAGTTTTCGTACATTCATCCAAACCGCCCGGACCCGCCTGGAGATCGTGGTCACCTTTCTAGCCATGCTGGAGCTGATCAAGCGTAACCATATCCAGGCTCGCCAGGAAACAACCTTTGGGGAGATCGAGATCGAAACAACCGGTCAGCTCGACCTCGAAGAAGAATTTGAGCTCGAGTTCGGAGAGTAAGCGCATGCCCAATCACCTTGCCAACGAAAATTCTCCCTACCTCTTGCAGCATGCAGACAATCCGGTCGACTGGTATCCCTGGGATCAGGCAGCCCTGGATCGTGCCCGCCAGGAGAACAAGCCGGTCTTCCTCAGCATCGGCTATGCAGCCTGCCACTGGTGCCACGTCATGGCGCATGAATCCTTCGAAGATGCGCGCATCGCTGCCTTCATGAACGAGCATTTTGTCAATATCAAAGTGGATCGAGAAGAGCGCCCCGACCTGGATAGCATCTACATGAGCGCGGTGGTCGCTATGACAGGTCAGGGTGGCTGGCCCATGTCTGTCTTCTTGACCCCCCAGGGAGAGCCTTTCTTCGGCGGTACCTATTACCCGCCCGTCCGTCGCTATAATATGCCCTCCTTTTCAGAGGTATTGGCAGGGGTGCAACGTGCCTGGGCAGAAGACCAGGCGCAGGTAGTGGTTTCTGCCCAAAAAGTCAGCCAGTATATCCAGCAGGTCAATCAGACCCCCACAGCAGACAGCGAGCTGCACCCCGATTCGCTCGAAAGCGCCGCCCAGGCTTTAGTGCAAGCCTACGATTGGAAATATGGCGGCTGGGGCTCCGCTCCCAAGTTCCCCCAGCCGATGGCAATCGAGTTCCTCTTGCGCCAGGCAGTAAAAGGCGACTCAGTCGCCAGGGACGTTGCTGCGCACAATTTATCCGCCATGGCCAGGGGTGGCATGTACGATGCCATCGGCGGGGGTTTCGCCCGTTACAGCACCGACAACGAATGGCTGGTGCCGCATTTCGAAAAAATGCTCTACGATAATGCCCAGCTCGCTCTGGCTTACCTGCACGGCTACCTGGTGCTGGGAGACGAAGAGCTGCGCCGAACCTGCCAGGCAACCCTGGATTTCATCGTCCGCGAGATGACCCATCCCGCCGGCGGCTTTTACAGCAGCCTGGATGCCGATTCAGAAGGAGTAGAGGGCAAATACTACCTGTGGACCCCGACTCAAATTCAGTATGCCCTGCCGGATCCCGCAGATTACGAGTTTTTCACCTCGGTCTACCCCGTTTCCGAACGGGGTAACTTTGAAGGATCTAATATATTGCAACGCCAGCTGACCAACCAGCAGCTCGCTGAAAAATTCGCCATTCCGATAGATGATGCAATCAACAGGCTCGACAGCCTTCACCAGCGCCTGCTGGATGCCCGCCAGCCCCGCATCCGCCCCGGGACCGATGACAAGATCCTGGTTGCGTGGAATGCTCTCACCCTGATCGCATTTGCCGAAGCAGCCCGCTACCTGCAAAACCCTGATTACCTGGCTGCAGCCCGGGCAAATGCCACCTTCCTCCTGGATCAGCTCTATTCAGCCGACCGCCTGTTACGTTCGTGGCGCGCCGGCACTCCCCGCCACAGCGCCTACCTGGAAGACCACGCCTCCCTGATCCTGGGCTTGCTGGCGCTCTACCAGTCCGATCCCGACCCGGCCTGGTTCGCGGCAGCCGAGAATCTCACTCACCAAATGGTGGAGCATTTCCGCGATCCGCAGGTCGGCTTTTATGACACCCGCGACGACAACGACCCGCTCATTACTCGCCCCAAAGACCTGCAAGACAACGCCACCCCCTCCGGAAATGCCCTGGCCGCTTCCGCCTTGCTCCGCATGGCGGCTTACACCGGCAATAACCAGTTGGCGCTCATCGTCGAGAGCATGCTTTCCGCTATCCAACCGCAGGCCGTTCGCTACCCTACCGCATTTGCTCAGTGGCTATGCGCTCTTGACGACCAGTTTAGCACCATCCGCGAAGTCGCCATCCTTGGAGATCCCCAGGACCCGCTTACCCTTGCCCTCTGGCATACCATCTGGGCGCACTACCGCCCCAGCCTGGTTGCAGCTGCCTCCAACCTGCCCGTTCCAGGCGATGCCCCGCCTCTCCTCCGACAGCGCGGCCTGATCAATTCTCGCCCCACAGCCTACGTGTGCCAAAATTTTGCCTGCCTGAGGCCCGTCAACTCGCCTGTCGAGCTTGCCCAGCAGCTTGCTGCCAGTCCATCCAGCCCCTCTTGAATTCCAGCCAAAATTTTGCTATATTGAAAGAAACACATCCCCTCACCAGGAGGTCGTTCAGGTTCTTGATGTAGGTTTTGTATTCCAAGGAGGGATACCATGCGTACCTCACGATTTCAGCATTCGCTGAATATCCTGCTTGCCGATGATGGCTCGCCCCATTCACAAGCCGCCATCCGCATGCTCTGCGATTTACCTCTCCCCACGGAGACGAGAATCACAGCACTGACCGTCTTCACCCCCCTGCAATCTTCAGACCATGCCAGGTTCAGGCAAGCCCTTGAGACCACCCGCGCCTGCCTGCAGGAGAAAGGGCTGAGCGCATCCACCGAGCTCCAGCTTGGCTACCCGGCTGAAAAGATCATCGAGCTCGCCGAGCAGCTCCACCCCGATCTGATTGTGCTCGGCGCCAAAGGATTGCGCTCCACCCTGGGTATTCTGTTAGGCGGCGTTGCCCAGCAAGTCGTTGAATACGCCGATTGGCCTGTGCTCATCGTCCGCGCCCCCTATAAACCCATCCAGCGCATCCTGTTTGCCACAGACGGTTCCGAGTACAGCCAGAGAGCCCTGGAATATCTGGTCGATTTTCCATTTCCAGACCAGTCCGAGGTGCACTTGATCCACGTCATGCCTCCCGCCCCGGAACCCTACCCTTTGATCCAGGCCTGGCCCCCTGCGCCTGAAATCGTCCAGCCAGCACCGTTCTTGCGCCCGGAGGAGATCGAACACATACTTGCCGAGCAAGAACTGCGCGGCGCCGAGCTTATCCAGCGCATCACAGGTGTTTTGGGAGAAACCGGCAAACCGGTCCACTCCAGCCTGGCGCGGGGCGATGCCGCCACCGAGATCATCGGCTACGTCAAGGAAAATGGTATCGACCTGGTTGTCGTCGGCTCGCGCGGCCTGAGCCAGGTCAAGAGCTGGCTGCTGGGCAGCGTATCACGCAAGATCATCCACTATTCGGATTGCACGGTCTTGGTGGTTAAATCCGGAGAAAGCCGCCATTTGTAGTAGAATTGGCGGATATGGAAAACAACACACCTAATGACCAGGTGGGCAAATCTAAGCCGGGTTTCACCGGGCGCTTACTTCGCGCCGGCGTGAATGTGATCACCGTGCTCTGCCTGGCAGCGCTGGCTCTGGTAGCCTGGCTGCGATTGCCCTCCCTTTTAAACCAAAATGAACAAACGGTGCCTGCCCAGGAAAGCCTGGTAACCCAGCCGCCGGCATCAGAAGGAGAAGCCAGTGAGCAAACTGCCAGCGCAATCGCCCTCGCTGATCTCAGTCTGTCCGGCGACCTGAACCTGGATTACGCGGGCGGCATAACCCGCAAATCCCAGCTGCTCACTACCATCCCCAACCGGCCCAGGGTTACCGTAATCACTTACACGGTCCAAACTGGCGATAGCCTGTTCAGCATTGCCGACCAGTTCAACCTCCAGCCTGAGACAATTCTGTGGGGCAACTTCGAGATCCTGGAGGACAATCCCCACCTGCTCTCAACAGGTCAGGTGCTCAATATCTTGCCTACAGATGGCACCTATTACAAGTGGAACACCGGCGATAGTGTTACTGGTGTGGCGGACTTCTTCGACACCGATCCTCAGGCAATCTTGAGCTATCCCGGCAATAATATCGACCTGACCGCCACGGATGCCTTCACGACCAGCACCGGCATCCAGGAAGGCGCCTGGGTGATCGTTCCCGGCGGTCGCAGGCCGTTCAAAGACTGGGGTCCCCCGGCGATCTCGCGCAGCAACCCTGCTACGGCCCGCTATTACGGAGACGGCTTTTGCGGCTCGGTTTACGAAGGTGCAATCGGCACCGGTACCTTCATCTGGCCCACCACCGATCGCACCATCTCAGGCTATAACTACTCCGGCATCCATCCCGCCATCGATATCGGTGGGTCTATGGGCAACCCAATATTTGCTTCGGATAACGGGGTGGTCGTCTTTTCTGGCTGGAGTAATTACGGCTATGGCTATATGGTCGTCATCGACCACGGCAACGGCTGGCAGACTGCTTACGCCCACCTGAGCGCAGTGGGTGCCGGTTGCGGTCAGAGCGTTTTCCAGGGCAGCTATATCGGCGCCTTGGGAAGCACCGGCAACTCCTCCGGCCCGCACCTGCATTTTGAGCTGGTCTACAACGGGGCAAAGCCAAACCCGTTGGATTATCTGCAATAAAGTTGTGCCCTCACTTAGCGACAAGCTGAAATCGTTAGGCGTTAAGGTCGGAGCCTCGCACCTGCCTCCGCCTGCCCCGCGTCCCGCGGACGATTTGCTTGACCTGACGCTATCCGGGCACGCCTACCCTACCTCCCTGGGTGAAACCTACGTCGTCGAGAATCGCTATCCGGCAGGGCATCCCCACGGCCTGGGATCGCTGGAGATCACCGCCCCGCTGGACAATCTGGCAGTGTGGGCGGGAGCCAGCCAGCTAAGGGAGCTGCCACCCCAGGCGTTCGCATTCATCGACACGGAGACCACCGGTTTATCCGGCGGCACCGGGACGTATGCTTTCCTGATCGGGGCAGGCCGCTTCGAGGGCGACGAGTTCCACCTGGTGCAGTTTTTCATGCGCGATCCAGCAGAAGAGCCCGCCCAGCTGGCAGCTTTGGAAGAGTTCCTGGCTCCATGCCGGGCTTTGGTCTCCTACAACGGGAAAGCTTTCGATGTCCCGCTCCTCGCGAGCCGCTATGTGAGCCACGGCTGGCGTATGTCTTTTGATGACTTTGCCCATGTCGATCTCCTCCACCTCGCCCGGCGCTTGTGGCGCAACCGCTTGCCCAGCCGCACATTGGGAAATATTGAAGCCCAAATCCTCGGCACCCAGCGCACCGGGCAAGACGTCCCCGGCTGGATGATCCCGCAGATGTATTTCGAGTATCTGCAAACCCACGATCCCGAGCCCTTGCGCAGCGTCTTCTACCACAACGCCATGGATGTGATCTCCCTGGCAGCATTGCTCAACCACAGCGCTGCCTTGCTGGCTCACCCCCTCGAAAACGGAGCGCAGTACGGGGTAGACCTGATATCCCTGGCCCAGCTTTTCGAAGACCTTGGCGATTTGGATTCCGCAACCAACCTCTACGTTCACGGATTGCAGCACCTGGATGCCAAAGAGGAGCGCATACCGCGCGAGGTCTTTTTGCGCGCCCTTGACCGGCTGGCGCTTATTCATAAACGCGGCTCCAACCTGGAAAAAGCGCTCGACCTGTGGCAGGAAGCTGCCAGCCAACAGCATATCCAGGCACATATCGAGCTGGCTAAACACTTCGAGCATAATGCCCGAGACTATCCAAAAGCCTTGTTCTGGACCGACGCCGCGCTGGAGCACATCCAATCGGGAGCACCTGCCATCCAGGCTGAAAACCGCATATTACTTGCCGGGCTCCATCATCGCCGGCAAAGGCTGCTCAATAAGCTCAATCGCCAGAATACCTAGCCATGCATCCAGAAA
Organism: Anaerolineae bacterium; assembly: GCA_041301185.1. GTDB lineage: Bacteria > Chloroflexota > Anaerolineae > Anaerolineales > UBA4823 > JAQBDA01. The sequence continues at coordinate 21 of JBFYSV010000233.1, read as the reverse complement.
TCCTGAAGAATCTCCGCCATA
>JBFYSV010000230.1:0-22055 GCA_041301185.1 Anaerolineae bacterium | reverse complement strand
GAGCAGGCTCGGCTGCCAGCATGGCGAGCAAGTTATCGATGCGGTACAGGAACTCTCAGCTCTCCAACAGGCTGCCTCCGAATAAGCCGATTATCGCCCGGTCCTTGCTCTGGCGAAAGCGGCGGGCAGCCGCGGCAAAGTTCTGCAGATCGTCCGCCTGGGGACCGGGCGGGCAGGCGACTGCCGTCCAAATGCACTCAGCGAAGGCATTCTCAATCTGGGAGAGTTCATCTTTTTCCAGGAAAGGCCAGTAACACTGCTCAAAATACAGCGCCCCCTCCGGCATGTGAGCCAGCACCCGCCCGGAAGCGGAGCGGATCACCCACCTCCCGGGCTGGCGCTCGGGCACGCTCCAGGCAGGCACCTGGCAAGAGGTACCGTCCGGCAAGACCCATTCTGCCCAGTCAGCCTCATCCAGGGCAAAGCCCCGCCCTAGCTCAATGGTATCGACGCCGAGCAGGTCGAGCACATCCTCGTCAATTATGGCGAGCTGCTGGATCACATCGTAGACACGGATCGGTTTGGGCGGCAGACCGAGAGCCCGGCGCAGCTTTGGATAAGCCAACGCGGCGATGCCCGAAGAACGATGACCCCCGAAATCGAGTGCTACCCGGTCTGGCTGGGTGTGCTGCAAAGAATACAGTACATGAGAGCGCCTGGTAATCAAATTATTGACACCCTTCTTTACTTGTGTTAATATTATATCAAGAAACCGATTGCGCAAACGGTTTTGTGGCGAAATTCTTGGGTTAATTATCAACCAAACAAATCCTTGATGAAACGTGTAACCATCTCAGATGTTGCACAAAAGGCTGGGGTTTCAAAATCCACAGTCTCGCATGTGATTAATAAGACCCGCTTCGTCGAATCGGATACCCAGAAGAAAGTCTTGCTTGCAATCAATGAGCTGAGTTACCGCCCCAGCGGGATCGCCCGCAGTCTGGTCTCACAGAGAACCCGGACCGCGGGCTTATTGATCTCGGATGTGGGCAATCCCTTTTACCATGAAGTCATCATGGGCGTTGAGGAAGTTGCCCTGGCAAACGGCTACTCGGTCTTTTTGTGCAACACCAGCTATGACCTGGAGCGCGGCATGCGGCTGATCCACTCGCTGATCGACCGCTCGGTGGATGGGGTGATGTTCATGTCGAGCCGCATGTCTCTTGAGATGGTGGAAGAAGTGGTCAAGAACCAGATCCAGGCAGTCGTACTGGATTGGGAAAATACTCAGGTGGAAGAACTGGCGGCGACGATTACCATCGACTTCAAGACCGGCATTCAACAGGCCGTGGCGCACCTGGTTGGGCTGGGGCATGAGAACATCGCCTATGTCAGCGGTCCGCTGAACTTTTGGACCGCCCGCGCCCGGCGGGATGCTTTCCTGGAGGCGCTGGAAGAATGCGGCGTGAACCCAGATAGTTCTCTACTCATCGAGGGCAACCTGCGGATTGAGGGAGGTCACAAGGCGTTCAACCAGCTGATGCAAGCCACGCCCCGACCGAGCGCAGTTGTCACCGCCAATGATCTGACCGCCCTGGGGGTGCTGTGGGCTGCCCGCAATGAGGGGCTGATCATTCCGCAAGACATTTCCGTGATCGGGCTGGACGATATTGATCTGGCCTCGAAAGTTACCCCGCCATTGACAACAATCGCCCTGCCGCGCTTTGAAATTGGCAGGCGGGCGATGCAGTTGTTGCTGGATATGATCGATCACCCTGCTACGGTAGTGCGACAGCAGGAGGTTGGCACGTGGCTTGTCGTCCGTGAATCTACTGCCCAGCCAGCCAAAACACCCGTTCACTAGACAGGAGGCGGCCCGAATCGATATACGAACCTATCTCACACCTTGTATCTGAGCAAGACCGAGAATCCAAATTATCCAAATCCATTCTCTGTGGAGGAGAACCGATGAAAAAACTTACTACACTGATGTTGTTCGTGCTGGTGATCAGCGCAATCCTGACGGCGTGCGCCCAACCAGCTCCAACTGAGGCACCCGCGGCGGAAGCCCCCGCCGCCGAAGCTCCTGCTGCCGAGGCGACTGAAGCACCCGCGATGGAAGCCACCGAGGCACCTGCCGCAGAAGCCACGGAACCCCCGTCTGTGATCGAAGCCACCGAAGCACCTGCTACCGATTTGAAGGAAGTTGCCCGAGAAGACACGGTGGTGCTGGGCTGGAGTGTCGCCTCGCCGATCGGCGTGACCAATCCATGGGCCTCGCCCGGCTATACCCACCAGGAAGGCAACAACTTCATGTGGGAGCCGCTGTACTGGTTCGGCATCTTCGCAGACGAGGAAATCCCCTGGCTGGCGGAGAGCATGGAATACACCAAGGAAGACTTCACCGAGCTGACCATCAAGATGAACCCGATGGCGAAGTGGAGCGATGGCGTCCCGGTGACCGCAAAGGATGTGGTCTTCACCTTCGAAGGACAGATGAAGAACGAGAAACTGCAGTACTCCGGGCAGTTCAACCAGTTTGTCGAGAAGGTCGAGGCCATCGATGACCTGACCGTTGTGGTTACCTTCAAGATCCCCGCGCCGCGCTTCATGTTCGAGGTGTTGATGCTCAAGTTCGACACCGGCATCCCGATTGTTCCCGCCCACGTGCTGGAGGGAGTAGATGATTGGAACGCGTATGCCGGTGGCTTTGACATGCCCCACTCCGGTCCATACACCATCGTTAGCTGGGACAACGCTCAGAAGATCCTCGACCTGCGTGAGGACTGGTGGGCGGTGGAAGCCGGCTTGATCGAGATGCCGGATGTCAAGCGCATCGTGATGGTCAACCTGGGCGGTCAGATCGGTCAGAACATGGACACCGTTGCCCAGCGCATCGTCAACAACGAGATGGACTCGGCACTCGACATGCGCAGCGACCTGATCAAGAACATCCTGGCCCAGAACCCCAAAGTAACCACCCACACCGGCAACAATCCGCCCTACGGTTATCTGGACTGGTGGCCGAACTCGTTGTGGGTCAACACCCAGCTGGCGCCTTACAGCGACCCGCTCGTCCGCCAGGCGTTCAACCGCTGCATTGACCGCGACACCATCGATGAAATCGTCTATGAAGGCGCACCCATCGCCAATGTGTATCCCTTCCCGCTCTACCCCGGGCTGCAGGCATTCGTCGATTCCCCGGCTGTCCAGGCACTGATCGAGCAGTACGAGCCGCGCAAGTTCGATCCTGAAGAGGCCGCGGCGTTGTTCACCGAGGCCGGTTTCACCCTGAATGGAGACGGCTTGTGGGAGAAAGACGGAGAGACCATCTCGGGTGTGATCAATGGCTTCTCCGGTATCCACAGCGACATTGTTCCCGTGCTGGAAGAGATGCTGCGTAACTGCGGCGTTGACGCCACCACCAACTTTGGCGACGATGCCTACCAGAACATGCTCGACGGTAAACCCGGCTTCTATATGTGGGGTCACGGCGCCAGCCTGAAGGATCCGTATGCAGCCTTCGAGCTTTACCACGGTCGCTTTAGCGCCGATATCGGCACCACTGCCGGCACCAACCGCTGGTCACGTTACAGCAACCCGGAGTACGATGCCATCCTGGACGAGATGGCTCCCCTGGCTTCGGACGATCCCCGCTTCCAGGAGCTGGCTGCCCAGGCGATGGAGATCTACTGGAAGGATGTCATCGATATCCCGATCATCCAGTGGCTGCACCGCATTGCCTACAACCAGACCTACTGGACCAACTGGCCCACCCAGGACAACCTGGCGATGGGTTCCAACGGCGCTTTCTGGGCGCACACCGGGCAACTGGTGATCACCGGCCTGCAGAAAGCCGCCCCGTAAACTGTACTTTGTCGGCTTGTAATGGGTGGCGCCTCCCCGCGCCACCCAACCAAACCCTGGCGACATCAACGGATTTCAAATAGCACCTTGACAAATTGTCTTTGCGAGTTAGTCCACTGCACTCTAGAATTTTTATTCTCAGACGACCTTGCGCTTCGTCATTGCGAGGCGATCTATGCCGAAGCAATCTCAGCGCAAGGTTGGAAGGGATTGCTTCGTCGCTCCGCTCCTCGCAACGACAATCTTTTTATATAAATAACCTGGTATACCATTGGTCAAGTTCTGCCGTGCTTGTTGCCAGGATAAATTTAATAAGCTCTTGCGAGTATAATACGGGCAAATCCGCAGGAGGAAAATATCGTGAGTATCCGGAAGGTAATCGAAAGACTGTTCTTCCTCATACTGGTCATTTGGGTTGCAGCGACGATCGTTTTTTTTATCCCGCGCATATCCAAACGCAACCCGGTCCGTGAGCGCTTCGGCGAGCTGGCGCGCACGGGCGGCTTCTCCCCTGCCGACCTGGAAGTCATCATCGCCTCATACAACACCAAATTCGGTCTGGATAAGCCCCTGCTACAGCAATACTGGGATTATATGTCCAGCCTGGCGCGTTTGGACATGGGCGTATCGATGAATAAATTTCCCAAGACGGTCTCCGAGCTGATCACGGAAGCGCTGCCCTGGACGCTGGCATTGCTGCTGACGACCACAGTGATCGCTTTCGTCCTGGGCAACCTGCTGGGAGCGGTAGCCGCCTGGCCGCGATCGCCGGGCTGGTTGCGGGGATTCGCCACGCCATTTATCCTGCTGATGGGGGTGCCGCCGGTGCTGCTGGCGGTTTTCCTGTTGTTTTTTATTGCCTTCCGGCTAAAAGTGCTTCCCTTGGGCGGGGCGTACTCCATTGGAACCGTGCCCAACCAATCCGTGGAGTTCTACCTGGATGTATTACGGCACCAGTTCTTACCGGCAGTGGCGCTGATCTTTGGCTCGGTGGGCGGCTGGGTGCTTTCCATGCGCGGCATGGGGATCACCATCCAGGGCGAAGATTATGTGAACTTCGCCGAGCATAAAGGCCTGGGGAATTTCGCCATCTTCCGTGACTACTACTTGCGCAATGCCATGCTGCCGCAAGTGACCGGTTTTGCGCTGGCATTGGGCAGTGTGGTGACCTCGGGGATCATTATCGAGCAGCTGTTTGGCCTGCCGGGTATCGGCACTGTACTAAATAACGCCATCAAGGCCAACGATTTCGTAGTCATCTATGGGGTTGTGCTCTTTATAACGATCGCCATTGCAACCTTGATGGTGTTTGTCGAGCTGCTTTACCCACTTTTAGACCCACGAATTCGCGAATAAAGAGGGCAATCATGACGACAACCACTGCAACGACGACAACACTTGCCCCCACAGAATACCAGCAACCCAGCCGCCTCAAACTGGTGCTGCGTTATATGCGCCGCAACCCAGGGCTGGTGATTGGCTTCCTGATCCTGCTCGGACTGGTACTGTTCACCGTGATCGGGCTGCTGACCATCGACACGAAAGATGCCTACCCGCTGTCAGCCAAACCCAAGCAACCGCCCAGCGCTCAATATCCCTTCGGAACGGACTTTTTCGGGCGCAATCTGCTGGCTGCAATGGTGGTGGGCATGTGGCAGACCGCCCTGATCGGCGTGCTGGCAGGCGCGGTCGGCACCTTTATTGGAGTAGTGCTTGGATTCGTCTCGGCGTATTTTGGAGGAAAGATAGACAGCATCATCAAGGGATTATGCGCGGTGCTGATCCCGATCCCGGTATTCCTGATCCAGGTGGTGATCGCCGGCTCACTGGATAAACGCTCGGTAACGATCTATACGATGGCGTTCATCGTGGTGATGCTGGCCTGGATGGGACCGACGCTGGTCATCCGCTCGCAGGTCCTATCGATGAAAGAGCGCCAATTCGTTTCGGTTGCCAAGCTCTCTGGGATGGGGGATACGGAGATCATCTTCGCTGAGATTTTACCGAACCTGCTGCCCTTCATCGCGGCATCCTTCGTTGGGGCTGTATTTGCAGCCGTGTTTGCCTCATTTTACCTGGCAGTCGTTGGCCTGGGACCGTTGCGCGAGCCATTGCTGGGGAATATCATTTGGGCGGCCCAGTCGCAGGGAGCCTTCTTCAACGGGTGGTGGTGGTGGCCGGTCATCCCGGCAGTTGCCATGGTGTTGATTCTCAGCTCGCTGGCGCTGATTAATATGGGCCTGGATGAGCTGGCTAATCCCCGCGTCCGCAAGACGGAGTAATCAGGCGTTATGGACCCAGTTCTACGAATCATCAATCTGCAGGTTTCGTATTACACGGATGCTGGCCGCGCCACAGCCCTGGATGGAGTCAGCCTGGAGCTGAACCCAGTGGAAAAGCTGGGGCTGGTCGGCGAGTCGGGCTCGGGCAAAAGCACCATGGCGCTGGCGATGATGCGCATGATTAAACCTCCGGGGCGGATCGAGGGCGGCCAGGTGATCGTGGGCGGCACCGATCTGACTGCGCTGAGTGAGGAGGAGATGCTCAAAGCACGCCTGAGTAAGATCGCCTATATCCCGCAAGGCGCGATGAACTCACTCAACCCGGTGATGCGGATTGGGGCGCAGATGATGGATGCTATCTTTGCGCATGATAAATCAATCTCAAAAGATGAGTCGACCGAAATGAGCATGCAAGCGCTTGAGTCGGTTGACCTGAAACGCAGCGTGTTTCGAATGTACCCCCACGAGCTGAGCGGCGGCATGAAGCAGCGCGTGTGTATCGCCATCGGCATCCTGCTCAAGCCGCAGGTGATCATCGCCGATGAGCCCACCAGCGCCCTGGATGTGGTGACCCAACGCCAGGTGATGGAAACCATCGATAAAGTTCAGGCACAAATTGGCGCGGCGGTGATTTTAATCGGGCATGACATGGGCTTGATGGCGCAGTTCGTGGACAAAGTGGCTGTGATGTACACCGGGCAGCTGACGGAACTGAGCACGGTGAAGGATATGTTCACCAACCCCATGCACCCCTACGCCAAGGCGCTGATCCACAGCCTGCCAAATCTGGAAAATAAAGGCGTGTTCCAGGGCATTCCCGGACTGGCTCCTGCCCTGCTGCGCCTGCCCAGTGGATGCACCTTTCACCCCCGCTGTGAGCATGTTATGGAGATTTGCAAAAGCCAGCGACCCAAATACCAGCGACTGGCGGACGGAAGATATGTATCTTGCCATCTTTTTACGGATAACGCCTGATTATGTCTAAACTGCTGGAATTTCTCAACGTCACCAAGGTCTATACCAGCGGTAGTTTTTTCTCTAAACCGACCTCGACAACGGCATTGTCCAACCTCTCGCTGACCCTGAACGAGAACGAACCCACCATCTTAACCGTGGCGGGTGAGAGCGGCAGCGGCAAGACCACCCTGGCAATGCTGCTGCTGGGCTTTATCAACCCGACCTCCGGTCAGATCATCTACAAAGGGCAGGATATCAGCACCCTGAAGGGCGAAGACCGGATCACCTTCCGCCGGGAGGTGCAGGCGGTGTTCCAGGATCCGTTCGGGGTCTTTAACCCCTTCTACCCGGTGGATCACCTGCTCTCCGTGCCGATCAAGCGCTTCAACCTGGCAAAATCCAAAACGGAGGCCAGGGACAAGATGGTAGAAGCGCTGACTGCAGTGGGCCTGCACCCGCAAGATATCCTGGGGCGGTTCCCGCACCAGCTCTCCGGCGGTCAGCGCCAGCGGATCAACGTGGCGCGGGCGCTGCTTTTACAACCCAAGCTCCTGGTGGCTGACGAGCCGGTCTCTATGGTGGATGCTTCGCTGCGGGCGAATATCCTGGAGACCCTGCGTACTCTGCAAACGAACTACGGCGTTTCGATCATTTATATTACCCACGACCTGACCACGGCTTACCATATCGCCAAATCGATTATTGTCCTGTATCGCGGTTCTGTGATGGAGGCCGGTGACGTGGATGATGTGATTAAACATCCGCAGCACCCCTATACGCAGCTCTTGATCGATTCAATCCCCTGGCCGGATTTGAGCCGGCGCTGGGGTGAGACAGAGATCAAGGCGAGGGAGTCTGAGTCGTCCGATATCATCACCGGGTGCAGGTTTTACTCGCGCTGTCCCTTCGCGATGGAGGAGTGCACTCAAACACCTCCGCTGTATCGTCTAAGCGAACACCAGGCAGCTGGATGCTATCTCTTCAAACAAAACCCAACGATCGAGCCTGGACAGCTATCCGAGCTGCTGCCGGTGTAAGCTATATTAATCCTGTATTCGCGACCCTCGATCGAGTATTTTTACACGTACTGTAACCAGCATAATCGATGTCATTCCGACCCGAAGCATAGCGAAGGGGAGGAATCCCTATCAATCGTAATGAAAAGAAGACATTTGCAGGGATTCCTCGTCGCGGAGATCGCTCCTCGGAATGACATCCCTTTGCGAATACAGGCAACACTCGAGAAGACTTTACTCCAACGGAGGCCAGCATGGATATCCCGAAATACGGACTGTCAAAAGAAGAGGTGCTGAGTGCTTTGCAGCAATACAAAGCCAGGGATATGGACTGGAAGGCGGGTAAGGTGTGGGCTTACGTGTACGACCCCGGCGACGAGGTGGCAGACACGATCAAGCAAGCCTATACCATGTTCTTGACAGAGAACGCCCTCGACCCAACGGTCTTCCCCAGCCTGCTCAAGCTGGAGACAGACGTGGTACGCATGCTGGCAAACCTGCTGAGCGGCGATGATAAGGTAGTTGGGCACGCCACATCCGGGGGAACGGAGAGCATCTTGCTGGCGGTCAAGACCGCCCGGGATTATGCCCGCGTGGAGAAACCGCATATCCACACCCCCGAGATCGTGCTAGCCCAGACCGCGCACGCCTCCTTCCATAAAGCCGCCCATTACTTCGGGCTGAAAACAGTGGTGACGCCGTTCGACCCGCTCACCTTCCGGGCAGACGTGGCTGCCATGCGGGAGGCGATCACGGAGGACACCATCCTGCTGGTCGGTTCTGCACCCTGCTACTCGCAAGGAGTGGTTGACCCCATCCCGGAGATCGGTGCGCTGGCGCAGGAGAAAGGGCTGCTGTTTCACGTGGATAGCTGCGTGGGCGGGATCCACCTGTCTTTCATGCGCAAGCTGGGTCATCCGGTGCCGGAATTCGATTTCAGCGTGCCGGGGGTGACGTCGATGTCCGCCGACCTGCACAAGTACGGCTATGCGGCGAAAGGCGCCTCGGTGGTGCTCTACCGGGATAAGAACCTGCGCCGTTACCAGATTTACGCCAGCACGGATACCACTGCCTACACCCTGATCAACCCGACCATCCTGAGCAGCAAATCCGGCGGTCCGCTTGCAGGGGCATGGGCAACCCTGCACTACCTGGGGGAAGATGGCTACCTGCGCATCGTGAAGGAGGTTCAGCAGGCGACCCAACAGCTGGTGGAGGGAGTCAACGCCACCCCCGGTTTGCAGGTGCTGGGCAAGCCGGATATGTGCATGTTCTCGTTCGCCTCAGATGAGATCAACGTCTACCAGCTCGCCGATGAGATGAAAAAGCGCGGCTGGTACCTGCAAGGGCAGTTCTCCACGCCCCATTCGCCGCGCAATTTGCATGTCTCGGTCAATCACGGGACAGCAGCCCAGGTGGAGGACTTTCTGAAAGACCTGGGCGAGTGCGTAGAGACGGTCAAACAGAGCCCACCGCTGGATAGCGATTTTATCCGGGCGGCAGTTGCCGTCCTGCTGGAGAACCCCTCGCCGGAGGCGATGGGCAACCTGTGGGCGATGGCGGGCATCCAGGGGGGCGACCTGCCAGACGAAATGGCGTTTATTAACGAGTTTCTGGACGCCATGCCCGACGAGTACGCCAACCTGCTGTTGATCGAGTATTTCAACGACCTGTACGTTTGAGCTGGTTTAATTAGCGTGCCAGGATAGTTGGGGCCATATGCGCTGCGGAAACGCCCCCCTGTCGGCATCCTTTGATATAATCTCTCCCCATGAGCAACCTATTCAGCAAATGGAAAAACGGGCTGGCGAAGACCAGCAAAGCAACCTTTGGACAAATCGCGGCCTTGTTCGGAGCAACCGAAGTCACCGACGAAACCTTCGAAGACCTGGAAGCGCTGATGATCCAGGCTGACCTGGGCGTGGAGACCACCGAAGAAGTCCTGGCGGCGCTCTGGGAGCGGGAGCGCCAAGAAGGCATTACCAAGACCAGCGAGCTGAAAGCCGCCTTCCACGAAGAGCTGCGCAAGCGTCTCAGCCCGCCGCCCGCGCTGGAATTTCCCGCCCAACCTGCAGTGATCTTGATCGTCGGTGTCAACGGATCGGGGAAGACTACCAGCATCGCCAAGCTGGGAAAACGCTTCAGTGAGCAAGGCAAGAAAGTGATCCTGGGGGCAGCCGACACGTACCGCGCCGCAGCGGTGGATCAGCTAGAGATCTGGGCAGAGCGCCTGGACCTGCCGGTGATCTCCGGGCAGATGGGCGGAGATGCCGGGGCAGTAGCCTACGATACGGTGCAAGCGGCAATCGCCCGCCAGTCGGACGTGGCGCTGATCGATACTGCCGGGCGCCTGCATACCCGTTTCAACCTGATGGAAGAATTGAAGAAAGTCCACCGGGTGGTGGGCAAAGCCATGCCCGGCGCGCCGCACGGCGTGTGGCTGGTGATGGACGCCACCACCGGTCAGAATGCCCTGCAACAGGCGCGAGCCTTCAAGCAGGCGGTTAACGTGACCGGCGTGATCCTGGCAAAGCTGGATTCATCCGCCCGGGGAGGGATGGCATTTGCTATCCAGCGCGAGCTGAAGCTGCCCATCTTGTTCGCCGGACTGGGTGAAAAGCCCGACGACCTACAACCCTTCGATCCCGACCTGTTCATCCAGGGTATCCTGGGCGAGTAAGCCTTGCTTATGGATTATTTCCTGACCGCCCGCCTGCCGTTTTCTCTGACAAGCGTGATTCGCTCCCACGGCTGGTTCCAACTGCTGCCCTTTGCCGTCCCGGAGGATGCTAGCAGCCTGGAGTACATCCTGGAGCTATCGAGCGGCAAGGTGGTCCGGTTGACTTTCCGGGAAGCAGATGGCGGGGCTAACCTAACAATCAGTGAGGAAATGGAGGCTGTCGATCTGGAGGAAGTCCAGGCAGCAGCAGCCTGGATGCTGGAGCTGGACTTCGATCTATCCAGCTTCTATGCGATTGCGCAGGATGAGCCAAAATTAGCCCACGCCGAGACCAACGCCCGCGGGCGGATCTTGCGCTGCGCGACGATCTTCGAGGACGTGGTCAAGACGATCCTGACCACCAATACCTCCTGGGGCGGCACGAAACGGATGGTGAGAGGGCTGGTAGAAAAATACGGTGCGGCGCTGGCTTCAGACCCTGAGCAAAAAGCCTTCCCAACAGCAAGCCAGCTGGCAAAGGCTAACGTCGAGGCGCTGCGCCAGGAGTGCAAGCTGGGTTACCGCGCCCCCTACGTGTTGGAGCTGGCGCAAAAACAGACTTTGGGAGAGATCGATCTGGAAGCGCTCAAAACGAACCACCCGCCAACCCCAGAGCTGCGCAAGCAATTATTGGCGCTGAAAGGCATTGGCGATTACGCAGCAGCCAACCTGCTGATGATCCTGGGGCGCTACGATTATATTCCGATCGATTCGTGGGCGCTTAGCATGGTCTCCAAAGAATGGCACGCCGGAGAGCCCATCGGGCGGGCTGAAGTAGAAGCCGCCTTTGAGCGCTGGGGCGAGTGGCGAGGTATAGCTTATTGGCTGTGGGACTGGTCTGCAAGTTAGACGGCTAAGCCTGGTTGAGTAACTGTTCGATATAATCCACCACTTCGCCAGACAGACTCACGGCTCCCCGAGCTGCATCCTGAGTATAGACCTCAGCTGGAATGCCATCGGGTAGACCATTTGGATATCTTGTGGGAATGTAGTAGCTATCCAGCACGCTCCAACGCGTCGCTTTCTGAACAAAATCCGGGTGATATTCGGCTGCCTGAGACAACCAACGCTGCTCTTCTTCGTTCGGGCTATTTCTCATAGAGGACCTGCCCGCTCTCGACTGCCAGGCGGATAAACCCCCATTGGCTCATTCGCTCGAATTCTTCTGGAGTATAAACCAGAATGTCCATGTCAACACTCGGTCTGAGCAAAGTGTAAATATCGGCGATCCGGTCTATATACGCTTTTTCTGACTGCATAGTGACAATCAGATCTAGATCGCTGAACAAGTCGCGACGACCCGCTGCAAACGAACCAAATAAGATAACTTTCTCAACAGATGGCATAACACATAACGGTTGAATGATCTTTTTCAAGGAATCATCCAGCAACCGGCTATGGTCTGCACGCATCTGGTCAATGAAGGTGGTATTCATCAATTTTCATTATACACCCCCCATTGGAGATAAGTTGTGTGATAATAATCATCCAATATACGTACTTCAAAACTTCGTCAAGGGAAATTTCAGGAGGATACTGGCATGCAAAAACCACCCGACTTCGATCTTGCATCTGCCCACCGCTACTTCTCCAGTGAGTGCTTCAATCGCGCCTGGGACTTGATTGAGAAGGCAGACCGGACACCCGCAGAGGATGATGAGATGGTGCGGTTGAGCATCACATCTTGCTGGCACTGGTCGCAGCGCTCGGATTGCACCGCCAAAAACCTGTCGATCAGCTACTGGCAGATCTCGCACATCTACGCCCTTCTCACGCAGGTGGACAACGCCCGGATCTACGCCCAACGCTGCCTGGAGATCAGCCAGAAAGAGGATGTCCCGCCTTTTTACCTGGGTTACGCCTACGAAGCGCTGGCGCGGGCCGAAGCGATCGCTGGCGAGACCGCCCGGATGAAGGCGCATATCGCCTCCGCATTGCAGGTGGCAGAAAAGATCACCGACCTGGAAGCGCATAAGCAGCTGCTGAATGACCTGGAGAGCATCCAATAGGAAGTACACAGCTATCATGAGAATGCTGGAGAAAATAAAAAACAACTATCATTGCGAGACCCCGGCGTTCTTTCAGGGGTCGAAGCAATCTCCATCAACCCTCAATAGATTGCTTCGCTCGCAAAGAACGCTCGCTCGCAATGACAGCTCCTTCTTGCGAATGCTGTAGAGGATATTGACATTCCTACAGATATCTATTACAGTAGGCTGCTTGTATTGCAATATTCGTTTTATTCAGGGAGATAACCCATGCAAGACCTGATCGACCGGCTGGAAATCAGCTCAGAGAAAATCCAAAATTTACTGGTGCGTCTTTGACGTAGCTGCAAAAGAAGACCGGTTTAACACGCTACAAAAAGAATCTGAAAACCCCGATCTGTGGGACGACCCGGAAAACGCGCAGCGGATTATGAGGCACATGTCTGCCATGCGGGAGGAAGTGGAATCCTGGCAGGCGCTGCGCCAGCGCGTCCATGACGCCCTGGAGTTGGCGCGCCTGGAAGACGAAAGCCTGCGCGCCGAGTTGGAGATCGAGTGCGAACAGCTTGAGAAAGATGTCGAGAAGCGCGAGTTCTACGCCATGTTCTCAGGCAAGCACGATAGCGGCGATGCGCTGCTCGCCATCCACGCTGGGGCAGGCGGGACCGATTCGCAGGACTGGGCCGAGATGCTTGAGCGCATGTACCTGCGCTGGGCAGAAAATCACGGCTACAAGACCGATATCCTGGACTTCAGCGAAGGAGAAGAGGCGGGCATCAAGAGCGTGACGATCGCGGTCAACGGGCGCTACGCCTATGGCTACCTGCGCCCGGAGAAGGGCGTCCATCGCCTGGTGCGGCTCTCGCCGTTCGATTCAGCTCACCGCCGGCATACCTCCTTCGCCCTGGTAGAGGTGCTGCCCCAGGTGGAGGATGACGATGAGATCCAGATCAGCCCAGATGACCTGCGCATCGATGTCTACCGCTCGTCGAGCGCCGGCGGGCAGAACGTGCAGAAGAACGCCACCGCCATCCGTATCACTCACCTGCCGAGCGGGCTGGTGGTCACCTGCCAGAACGAGCGCTCGCAAACCCAGAACCGGGAAAACGCCATGCGCGTCCTGCGGGCACGGCTGCTGGAGATCAAACAAGCAGAGCAAGTAGAAAAGCTGGCTGAGCTGCGCGGCGAGTTCCAGAAAGTGGAGTGGGGCAGCCAGATCCGATCGTATGTACTGCACCCCTACCAGATGGTCAAAGACCACCGCACGGATTATGAGACCGGCAACACGACGGCAGTCTTAAACGGCGACCTGGACGGTTTCATCGAAGCCTACCTGCGCGCCAACCTGGGCAACGGCAAACCGGCGGATTAGACCTTCATCAAGTCGGATGGACACGCATTCACCTGAAAGCGCATCCACGGGCAACTCCATCCGGGGTTTCATTGGGAACCTTCCTTTGCCCGCCAACCGGCGGGCTCTTTTGGTGCTGCTGCCCCTGATTGCCTGGCTGCTTTCAGGCTGCATGACCCTGATAGATACCGAAGGCTCGCAAGAACAGCGCCAGGATGTCATCGCTGTCCTGCAGGACGGGGACGAGTTCCGCCAGACCATCGTCTCCCGCCGGGCAGGCTTCAACCGGCTCGAGCTGATGCTGCGCCTGCCAGAAGATAGCGCCCAGGCTGCTGGCTATATCACCGCCGAGCTGCGCCGCCTGCCCGCCGACTCGCCGTCGATTGCCAGCGCCACCTACACCGCCGACCAATTGAAAAGCAGCGATAGCCTGCCCCTGGACTTCACCCCCCAGGCAGATTCCGCCGGGACGAGCTACGAGATCCGCCTGTACAGCACGGGCGGCTCGGTGCTGGTGCTGGGACGCCTGGAGGACGTGTACGGGGCTGGTACGGCTGCCCTGCAAGGGGAATACCTGCTGGCAGATGCCGCCTGGCGGATTGCTTACGAATACAATACCGGCTCTGTCATGGAGGATCTGGGCAGCCTGCTGGCTCACGGCGGCTGGATCATCACGGCAGGATTGGTGCTGCTGTGCGGCTGGCTCCTGCTGGCATGGAGCGGCAGCGAGAAGGAGCTGGATACGGGCCAGCGGGTAGGTTTCTCGCTGGGGATCAGCCTGGCGGTCATCCCGCTGGTCCTGGCATGGACTACGTTGCTGGGGGTTCGCTGGAGCCGGAGCACGGTATTGCTCGCGGCGGGATTCCTGAGCGCGCTGGCGGTGTACGCCCTGTGGCGGAGATACCGCTCGCGCCCGGCTCGCCAGGCAGAGGCAGCAGGTCTGACGCTGCTGGACGGGTTGATATCCGGGCCGCGGGTCAGCCATGGGCTGTTGGCGGTTTTCCTGGCGGCGCTGCTTGTACGCACCGCCATGGTGCGAGACCTATCCGCCCCGCCCTGGGTGGACTCGGTGCACCACGCCCTGATCACCCGCCTGATCCTGGAAGAGGGCAGCCTTCCGCAGAGCTATGCCCCAAATATCGAGATCGAAGCTGCCAGCTACCACCCGGGGTTCCACGCCGTGCTGGCAGTTTTCGAATGGCTGACCCAGGCCGACCTGGTGCAGGGTTTGCTGGTATTTGGCCAGCTGTTGAACGCGCTTAGCGTTTTCTCAGTCTACCTGTTCACCAGGACCCTGGGCGGAAACCGCCTGGCAGGATTAGGCGCAGCCCTGGTTGCCGGGTTGTTCACGCCCATGCCGGCCTACTACACCAGCTGGGGACGCTACACCCAGCTGGCAGCGCTAATGATCTTGCCGTTTGCGCTCGCCATCACCTTGCGGGCAACCCAACCGGTTGCAGAATTGCCCCGCGCAGGTAGGCGATGGGCTATCACCCTGCTCAAAGAACGCTGGAAACTGATCGTCCTGGCTGGAATTGCCTGGGCAGGCTTGTATCTCACCCATTACCGCGTGGCAGCTTTTACCGGAAGCCTGCTGCTGGCATACGGGTTGGTAAAGGGAGCCGGGGCGTTTTACCGCTACCTCCGGCAGCGTGAGGGCAGCGATTCGGGGACAACAAATCCTTCTCTGAAGGTTACCCTGGTCGCTCTGCTGGCATCAGGACTTGCAGCCATCCTGCTGGCTTTGCCCTGGCTGGTGCCTTCGCTGCAAGAGCTGCTCTTGCCACGGCTATCCGCATGGCGCCCGGCGACCGCCCAACCCTTCGACGGAGTGACCTGGCCCTACCTTAATACAGCCTGGGGCGGGGTTGCCCTGTGGCTGGCGGGAGCGGGTTTCATTGCCAGCCTGCTCCAACGTAAAAGCCTGCCGCTGGTGCTGGCTGCCTGGGTGGGATTGATGTTCGGGATTGCCAACCTGGGCATGCTGGGGTTGCCCGGCAGCGGGTTTGTCAACGGGATCTCGGTGACGATCAGCCTGTTCTTGCCCATCGCGGCCCTGGCTGGAATTATCCTTAGCCTGGGGATGAGACTGGGGCTTAAACTGATCCGCGTACCCTGGCAGGGCGCTTACCGCTGGACACTGGCGCTGGTTGGGGTGGTGTGCGCCGGGTTGGCAGCCCGCCAGCTCATTCCGCTGCTCAACCCGGTCACATTTCTCTTCCGCCCGGCAGACCAGGCAGGGATCGAATGGGTCAGCGCCAACATCCCGAGTAGCGAGCAGGTGCTGGTCAACCCGTTTGCCTGGGGCTACGGTCAGTATGCTGGCAACGACGGCGGTTACTGGATCTCGGCAATTGGGGAACATCCCACTTTCCCCCCACCGGTGCTATACGGGCTAAGCAACTCGCCAGAAAGCATCCAAAATATCAACCAGACAAGCCAGCAGGTGATCGACCTGGCGGGCAACCCGGATGGCTTGCATGCCTTGCTGGGAGAGCTTGGGATCCGTTACATCTATATTGGCGGCAGGGGGGGAGTTCTGTCAGCGCACACCCTGCGCGCCAGCCCGCTCTACGCGCCGCGCTACGCTATAAACGGGGTGTTTGTGTTTGAGGTGCTTCCCTGACTTAAAATCAGAAGCCTCTTGAGTGTTTGATCAAGAGACTTCCTCTCATTTCCTCACCGCCAAAGCGGCTGAGAAATTATCACCCCACCATGCCGTGTGCTGCTAAGTTTTGAACCTGCCTTCGCAGGTTGGGTCCCTCTCCAAAACGCTTCGCCTTGGCTCGAGCCTATCGCGTTGCGAGTGGAAGTCTGAGACCCGAAAAGTGGGTGTTGGCTCAAAACCGGGTTGCGGCATCACGCGCACAGCAGGGTCATCTATCTTATACCATAAAAATATTCTGGTGAGTAGGTGATTTAACATTAGAGTGGTCTCAACAGATTTGAAAGCTGGGGAATTGCGTTTACAGCCCAAAGGAAATAAGCGATAATAACCCCATAGGATGCTGCGTGGAATACACTCCCATCTTCCTACCAACTGCGTAAGTCATTACCCAACAGGAGCAGGCATGCCCGAGGATAAGATCATACTCTACCTGTCGATCGCTGACCCGCTGGCAGACCCGGAATACCTGGACGAGCTTTCCAGGTTATTGATGGGCGAGCTGCGCGATCTGGGAGCAGATTCGGTTGAAACCCTGCATGAAAGCGACCCTCAAAAAGGGGCTAAAGGCGATCCGTTCACCATCGGCGCGTTGCTGGTGGTGGCTCTCCCGGCGTTGTTGCCCAACCTGGTGAGCTTCCTGCAAGCCTGGTCGCTGCGGGGTGAGAACCGCCGGGTGCGGATTAAGACCCCCGCCGGAGTGGAGGTGGAGTTCACACCCGAAAAGCGCCTCAGCCAGAAAGAGCTGCTGGACCTGGTCAACGAGCTGAGCAAAATCCCGCCCAGCACGCCGCCCCCCGCCCCAAAAGCATAACCCCATCCGGACGACTCCCATGCCCGACCGACTGGCGTTAATCATCGCCAACTACGAGTTCGACGACCCGAAATTCACTCGCCTGGAGACGCCCAGCCAGGATGCTCAAGCGCTGGTGCAGGTGCTGGGGCGGGCGGAGATCGGCGGATTCCAGACCATCCCGCTGATCAACGAAACGCAGCGGGTGATCAACCGGCAGATCGCCCGGCTGTACCAGCGGCGCAAGCGGGATGACTTGCTCTTATTGTATTACTCCGGGCACGGGATCAAGGACGAGTACGGCGATCTCTACCTGGCGGTGAAAGACAGTGAGAGCGAGACGCTGAGCGCCAGCAGCATCGATGCCGGATTTATCCGCCGCCAGATCGATAAAACCCAGTCGCGGCGCAATGTGGTTATCCTGGATTGCTGCTTCAGCGGGGCATTTGGGACGGGTGGGGCCAAATCTATCCTGGGCAGCAACCCTGGAGTGGAGGATATCCTGGCAGGCAGCGGCTACGGGCGGGTGGTTCTGACCGCCAGCAACTCGGTGGAGTACGCCTGGGAAGGCGACCGGCTGCTGGGCGACGGTCGCCAATCGGTATTCACCCAGCACCTGGTGGAGGGAATGCAGAGCGGGACAGCGGATTTGAACCAGGATGGGTACATCACCCTGGATGAGCTATACAACTACGCCTACCAGCAGTTAGTCTCCAGCAAGGAAGCCCGCCAGACGCCGCAAATGTGGGCGCAGCAGGTGGAAGGGCAGATGGTCATCGCACGCAACCCGCAGATTGATGCCGGCGCTGCCCGGCAGCTACCCGGTCCTAAGCTATCGGTACGACTGACCCACCAACCCGAACACGCAGTTGCCGGGGAGAGCGTGCGCTGGACTGCCAGCATGACCAACAACAGCCAGGAAGAATTAAGCGAAGTGGAAGTCACCCATAACCAGGAATTACTGCGCGAGACGTTCTCGCTGCCGCCGGGCAGGTGGCGCTATATGGTTTTTAGCTGCGACTATCTTGCCACTGGCGAGTATGTGGAGACGGTGGACATCTCGGCGGTGGCTGAATCGGGGAGGCGGGTGTACTACGAAGCCAGCAAGACAATCACCGTTCACATACCCAGGGAAAGGTAGACGTTGATCGATCCTGACAACCCGGTTGTGAAACTGTGCGTGCAGGGCATGCAGGCCGAAGCGGAAGACAGGCTGGATGATGCCCGGGCGCTCTTTACCCGGGCGTGGGAAAGCAGCACGGATGACTTGGAAGCCTGCATCGCTGCTCATTATCTGGCCCGGCAGCAAGAAACCCCGGAAGCTATGCTGTCCTGGAACCAGGTGGCGCTAGAAAAAGCCCAGGCTGCCGGAGATGAACGCGTGCAGGGCTTTTACCCATCCCTATATTTGAACCTGGGATACTCTTACGAGCAGATCAACGACCCAGAATCAGCTGGCAAATATTACGCGCTGGCAGCCGAGCGGCTATCCGACCTGCAGCCAGGCGCCTACGGCGATGTGGTGCAAGATGCGGTTACACGGGGGCGTGAAAGGATACAGACGACTACGGGTACACCCTCTTGATGGTGCGCGGGAAGGGAATCGTCTCGCGGATATGCTTGATGCCGGTCAGCCAGGAGACAGTGCGCTCGACGCCCATGCCAAAGCCGGAGTGCGGCACGCTGCCGTAGCGGCGCAGGTCGATATACCAGCGGAAGGCATCTTCAGGCAGGTCATGCTGGTGCAGGCGCTGGAGCAGCAGGTCGGGGTCTGAGATGCGCTCGCTGCCGCCGGTGATCTCACCGTAGCCCTCCGGGGCGAGCATGTCGACGCTCTTGCAAACCTCCGGACGCCCAGGCCAGGGCTCCATGTAGAAGGCTTTCACCTGGGTCGGATAGCCGTAGACAAAAACCGGCTTCTCGAAGCGCTCGGTCAGGGCGGTCTCGTGGGGAGCGCCGAAATCCATGCCCCACTCGATCGCCAGCAGCTCTTTCTGCTCGGGGTCGTCTGTCTCGTCGCGAACCTGCTGCAAGATTTTCAAGGCTTCGTCATAAGAGATGCGCGGGAACGGTGGGATAACCCGCTGCAGGGAGGTGGTATCCCGCTCCAGCGATTTCAGCTCCGCAGGGCAGCGCTCCAGGACACGCTGGACAATATGGCTGACGAACTGCTCCTCGATCTCCATCAGCCCGTCCAGGTCACAGAATGCCACCTCCGGCTCCACCATCCAGAACTCGGTCAGGTGGCGGCGGGTCTTGGATTTCTCCGCCCGGAAGGTAGGCCCAAAGCAGTACACCTTGCTAAAGGCGAAGATGTTGGCTTCGTTGTAGAGTTGACCGCTCTGCGCCAGATAGGCCACGCCCTCGTCAAAGTACGTGGTTTCGAACAGGGTGGTGGTTCCCTCGCAGGCTGCCGGGGTGAGGATGGGGGTATCCATATTGATGAAGCCATTGAGATCAAACCACTCCCGGATGGCGGTGATCACAGCAGAGCGAATGCGCAAAATCGCCCACTGGCTGGGCATGCGTAGCCACAGGTGGCGGTGGTCGAGGACGAAATCCACCCCGTGCTCTTTAAGCGCCAGGGGGTAGTCATCGGATGCGGCCTGGACGATCTGCAGCGCAGTCACCCCCACCTCGAAGCCGCCGGGGATGCCCGGGGCGCGCGGGTCTGAGCGCACTTTTCCGGTCACAATGACCGAAGATTCCTGGGGCAGGCGGGTGATCTGGTCGAAGAGCGCCTCGTCCAGGTCGTTCTTGAAAACCACACATTGGGCGAAGCCATAGCCGTCCCGCACCAGCAGGAAGACCAGCTTGCCTTTGTGAGTACGGTTATAGACCCAGCCGCGCAGGGTAACTTCCTGCCCGTCAAAATCTGCAATTTTATCAACTCGAATTACTGGAGCCATGGTATGTTCCTTTCTTCTCTCCGCAAGCAAGGGTGGAGTGTCCTGTGCATGGATTGTATCAGGGGTTCAATCTAAATCCAACCGGATGTGCAGCTCTTTGAGCTGGGCAGGATCGGCGGCGGAGGGCGCATCTGCCATGACATCCCGGGCAGCCTGGTTCTTGGGGAAGGCGATGACCTCGCGAATATTCGGCTCGCCAGCCAGCAGCATGCAGACGCGGTCAATGCCAGGGGCGATGCCTCCGTGGGGCGGCGTTCCGTACTGGAAAGCCTCCAGCATATGCCCAAAACGCTCCCGGGCAACCTGCGGCTCTAGACCGATCAGGGCAAAGACTCTCTCCTGAAGATCGCTATTGTGGATCCGGATCGACCCGCCGCCCACCTCGTAACCGTTGAGCACCATGTCGTACTGCTGCCCGCGGGCTTTGCCCGGGTCGCTATCCAGCAGGTGGATATCTTCTGGCATGGGGGCGGTGAACAGGTGATGGCTGGGATCCCAGCGATTTTCATCCTCGTTATACATCACGAATGGGAAGTCGATCACCCAGCAAAAAGCCAGCAGGTCTGGGTCGCGCAAGCCGAGCTGGTCGCCGAGCAGCTCGCGCAGCCGACCCAGGCTCTCGAAGACTACCGCAGGCTGGTCGGCAACAAACAGCAGCAGGTCGCCAGGCTCGCCTCCCATGCGCTGGATGAGAGCTTGGGACGTTTCAGGAGACAGAAATTTCGCAAAGGAAGAGCGCTGCTGCCGGTCGGCAGCCAGGGCCAGGTAAGCCAGCCCTTTGGATTTGAACTTGCGCACGTACTCGGTCAGCTCGTCGATCTGCTTGCGGCTGGCATCTCCCATACCGCGGACATTAATGCCGCGCACATGACCGCCCGAAGCGACCGTGTTCTCGAAGACCGAAAAGCCGCAACCCGGCGCCAGGTCAGTGACATCCACCAGCTCCAGCCCAAAGCGCAGGTCAGGGTTGTCTTTGCCGAAACGCAACAAGGCCTCCGGGTAGCTGAGGCGCGGCCAGGGGGAAGCCAACAGACGCTTGTGGGGGACAACCTCTGCCACCAGCCTGGTGAACAGGTCTTCTGCCAGCGCCATAATATCCTCACGAGTGACAAACGACATCTCCAGGTCTAGCTGGGTGAACTCCGGTTGGCGGTCCCCCCGCTGGTCTTCATCCCGGAAGCAACGGGCGATCTGGAAATAGCGCTCGATGCCGCCCACCATCAGGAGCTGCTTGAGCTGCTGGGGCGATTGCGGCAGGGCATAAAACTCACCCGGGTGGACGCGGGAAGGCACCAGGTAATCCCGCGCCCCTTCCGGGGTGGTCTTGAACAGAATCGGGGTTTCCACTTCCAGAAAGCCGCGCTGGTCCAGGTAATCCCGGATGAACTTTACCGTCCGGTGACGCAGCACCAGGTTATCCCGCATACGCTCCCGGCGCAAATCCAGGTAGCGGTAGCGCAGGCGGGTGTGCTCGTCGGCGGTTTCATCGGCGCTGATCAGCAGGGGAGTTGGTTTGGCGGGGTTGAGCACCACCACCTGGCGGGCTTCCACCTCGATCGTGCCGGTGG
>JBFYSV010000229.1:0-8006 GCA_041301185.1 Anaerolineae bacterium | reverse complement strand
GGTATGCCAAGAATCATAAAGAATATGCATTTTGGGCACTATGAGATTGAATATAGCAAAGAAGGGGGGGTTAAACAAGTGACATTTATTACATTATTTATAAGATTAGTTGTCTTGTTTTTCGTGACAAGTACAGTCGTAGGACAGGATTCTATCCTGCCCTTACTCGGCGGCATAGAATGCCGCCCTACAAGTAATGGAATCTCACAACCCGTAGCTGCACGCGCGGGCAACAGGGGTATAATTGCCCGATATTTGTAACAAAACCCCAGCAAGGAGTATTTCGCGGAACAATTGCATCTGATTGTGCGTCTTGAATGTAGGAGGAAGCCCATGGCTTTGCCACGCCAATCGCGCCAATCTATCCCAGTTATAGAGATTGATAAAGCTTACCAGAAATAAAGGAGAAGAAGAAAATGAGAAAGAGCAACCAACCCTCAAGCCGGGCTGGTGTGTGGGCAGTTTTGTCCCTATTGACTGCCTTTACCCTGCTGCTGGCAGCCTGCCAACCCGCGCCAGCGCCGGCGCCTGCCCCAACCCAACAAGCAGCGCCGACCAACCCGCCCCCCGCGCCAACCCAACCCCCGGCACCCACTCCCACGCCAGATTACAGCGCCCAACTCCACGATCAACTGTGGGTGCTGGTAGCCATGGGCGACCCTGCCAACCCGTCTGTGGTGGAGGCAGGCACCACTGTCAGCGCCACCTTCTCTCCGGATGGGACGGTGGGCGGCTCCGGTGGCTGCAATAGCTACAATGGCGGGTACACCCTGAGCGGCGACCAGCTCAGCGTCGGTCCGCTGGCCTCCACCATGATGTTCTGCGAGACAGGCGGGCAACAGGAGGCAACCTACTTTACAGCCCTGCAAGGGGCAAAACGGCTGGCTTTCTCCAGCGAGGGCCGCCTGCAGATCTTCTACGATCCCGGCACAGGTGTTGAAGGCGTGCTGGTGTACGCCATCGGCGAGACCCCGCTGGTGGAGACGACCTGGGTGCTGGTCTCTCACGGCAGCCCGGATCAGCCGACCCCAGTCGAGCCGGGGATATCGATCACCGCAGTGTTCTATGAAGACGGCAGCCTGACCGGCAACGCCGGGTGCAACACCTATGCCGCCGGCTATACCGCCCAGGATGGCAGCCTGGCGGTCACAATGCCCGCCTCCACCCTGATGGCCTGCACGATGGGCATGGAGCAAGAGGCAGCCTACCTGGCAGCCCTGCCCAAAGCAGAGAGCTACGCCATCACCGGACCCGTCCTGGAGATCACCTACGACGGTGGAGCGGGGGTGCTCACCTATACCTCGGTGGCGCTGCCGCTGGAGCAAACCCTGTGGACTCTGGCAGCCTTCAACGGCTCTGCTCCGGCTGAGGACGTGCCCTTTACCATGCAGTTCATCCCCGGCGAAGACCCATCGACGGGCACGGTGGGCGGGCTGGTGGTATGCAATAACTACAACGCCGGTTATACCCTGGATGGATCGAACCTGACCATCAGCCAGACGCTCACCACGCTCATGGCTTGCCCGCCGGAGACTACTGCAACCGAGCAGGCGTACTTAGCCACGCTGGCTGGGGCGCAGAGCTACCAGGTTATGGCAAACCAGATGATGCTCACCTCTTCCGAGGGTCAGATGGCGTTCGTCGCCGACCGCACCCCGCTGGTGGGCACCAACTGGCGCCTGACTGCTCTGGGCGATGTTGCTAACCCCGTCGCTCCGGCGGAAGGGGCTGAGTTCAACGCCTACTTCACCCGCCAGCCCGGTGCACCCTCCGGCCTGGTGCAAGGCAGGAGCGGCTGCAACGAGTTCAACTCAACCTTTGTCGCCTCGCTGACAGAGATCAAGGTCAACCTGCCCGCCACCACCATGATGGCTTGCCCATCTCCCATCGCCGAGCAGGAAGCGGAGTTCTTGCAAGCGTTAAGCAGCGCCAGCCAGTACACCATCGCCAGCAACGTGCTGAGGATCCCGTACGGTGAGGGCAAGATGCTGAGCTTCGTTGCCGAGGTGGTGGAGACAGTGCCGGAAGTTGACCTGCGCCCGCTGCAAGGCACTTTCTGGTTCCTGAATACGATCAACGGGCAGGCGCTCATTCCTGATACGCAGATCACCGCCCAGTTCTTCGTCAACCCAGACTCGGTCAGCGGATCGGTGAGCGGTCTGGCGGGCTGCAACAATTACAACGCCAACATCAACCCGGGGTTCCAGGTCAGCCCAGCTGCCACCACCAAGGTAGCGTGCTCCAGTCCAGCGGGCGTGATGGAGCAGGAGCAGCTGTACCTCAGCCAGCTCCAGCTAGCCACCGGCTATTCTATGGCGGGCGGGCAGCTCATCCTGCCCACTACCAGCGGATCGCTGGTGTTCAGCTCCACGCCGCCGGCAAACCAGACCCCGCCTGCCCCGGCTTCCTTGCTGGTGAACCGCTGGTGGTATCTGAAAGCCATCGAAGACAGCAACGCAGTCGCAGGCAGCGAGCCGACCGCCTACTTTAGCTCGGATGGCAGCCTGAGCGGCTACACCGGCTGCAACAATTACAACGGGCGCTTCACCGCCAGCGAGAACCAGATCACGATCACCGGGCTGAGCAGCACGAATGCCGCCTGTCCCGAGCCGCAGATGACCCAGGAGACGGTCTTCCTGCAGGGCTTGAGCCAGGCGCAGCGCTTTGAGGTGAGCGACACCAAGATGCGCCTGTTCACCACTAACGATGAGGTGCTGTACTTCCAGTCCACGCCGCCCAAACCGGTGCCGCCCACTGAAGAACCGCCGGTTGAGCCACCGGTTGACCCCGTGCCGCCCCAGGCGATCATCGAAGCTCCCCGCCAGGCTGAGGTGAACCAGGAAGTGAACTTCAAGGGAGACAGCTCGCAATCCCCGGTTGAGATCGTCTCTTACCTGTGGGATTTTGGCGATGGAACAACGGGGGAGGGCGAAAGCGTGACCCATACTTTCAGCACTGCTGGTGATTACCCGGTTGTCCTGTCTGTGATGGATGCTAACGACCTGAGCAATTCGACCACCTGGGTGATCAGCATCCTGGAACAGGCAACCCCCCAGCCTCCTGCACCTCCCACCGCTTTGATCATCGCCCCGCCGACGGGTGACTCGGCGACGCCGGTGGTCTTCGACGGCTCTGCCTCCGTCTCAGACGCGGGCATCGCCAGCTACCAGTGGGATATGGGCGATGGCACCCTGCTGGAAGGGGCGGTGGTGGAATACCTGTACCCCGCGCCGGGCAACTACACCGTGACCCTGGCGGTGACCGATGCCTACGGGCAGACCGGGAGCACCACCTGGGCAATCATGATCTACGCCGCGCTGGCTGCCCCATAGGCCTTGCGATGGGTCGCTACACCAACGCCGTAAGGTAGCTTGGTGGGAGATCTCGAGCGGGAGTATCCCGGAAGCCCACCACAGTAACGACCCGGGGCGGACCATCGTGTCCGCCCCGGGTTCTCAATGTTCGCCTGGGCGGAAAGACCTCCCGGCTTACCTATCCTGGCTCGGCAATCTGGAAGCCGAACTGGCGCCACTGGCTGATCGTATCCTCTACGCCCCACCACTCGACAATCTTGCTGTTCTCCAGGCGCAAGATATTGCATTCAGACCAGACGGCAGACTGGTGATAGATACTGCTGGTGCCGCTATTATTGGCGAAGTATGCCACCAAATCTCCTGAAGCAAGGAGCTTTTGGATATCTTCTTTCAGATCGGGCATCTCTTCCAGCAAGAAATGCTTCCAGATGTCAATAACATCTTGGAGGATGCTATCAAAACCCTCCACCCGGCCGCGGGTCACAGTGACCTCAAGTACCTGCCCGTTTCGCAAAAGGGTGACATTCACCGGTGTTCCAATCCGGCCTTGCCCCCACAGCCCGCTGCGCAGCTGCTTGTAGCCCTGCCAGGAGCTGGTTGCGTCTGACGCACTCAGCAACTCGTCTCCGATCTGTAATACCCCTGCGGCAGGGCTTTTTTTAGCCACTTGTTTAATAAC
Organism: Anaerolineae bacterium; assembly: GCA_041301185.1. Taxonomy (GTDB): domain Bacteria; phylum Chloroflexota; class Anaerolineae; order Anaerolineales; family UBA4823; genus JAQBDA01. Next base: position 4,013 of record JBFYSV010000229.1, on the reverse strand, counting down.
CACTTTCTCACCAGATGTATCATCCGGGAAGATACCCATTCCCACGTATGGCGGTGTATGGAAAACACAATCAGGGCTGTAATATTCGTAAATGCGGTCAAGCTGTTTGGCATTGATGATCTGCTCTATGCACCCTTTGACAATCCGGATGTTCTGGTCTTCCATTGCTCATCTCCTTTTTCGCTCCCTGGCGTTAAAAAATAGACGCCGCTGACGTGCGGTCAACGGCATGAAGATACGGCAGCGCAACCCAATATCTCTGATGCGCTCTGCCACTGCAACGATCTGCGGTGCTACCTATACTATACAGGAGAAATATTCCAGAGTCAACCAGATTTCACGCTCCTGGCTGGCGATCGGCGCAAAAGAATCCTGCCGTTCTCGGCGGCATAGATGCCACCTTACATGCTCAAGGACTGGCAGTGCTGGCAGCACTGCCAGTCCTTTAACGCCGAACTCGCCGGGGCAGGCAGACTCCTTTTGTTATAATTATAGGACTTACGCAGTTGGTGGGTTGATGGGGTGTTTGGGCGAGCTATGCCCACCCAAACACCCCCAATACCCTTTCTACTGAGCGGCATGACGCAAGCTTTATCCCGGTGAAACCCTGAGGAGTGCCAGCGATGACCGATTTGGATCACCTGAACCCCACCCCCGATGAGCGCGTGATGGCAGCCCTCTCGCACATCTCTGCCCTTTTGCCATTGATAGGGGTCATCGCCCCGATCGTCATCTGGATCACCCAAAAAGAAAAATCGCAATACGTGGCATTCCAATCTTTGCAGGCTGTGGCATACCAATTGACGATGATCATCGCCTGGTTCCTGGGCATGGGTTGCTATATGTGCTCCTTCTTCGGCACATTCTTGAGCCTGTTTGTAACCGAAGCCGCCCCAATCTCCCAATCGAGCGATTTCCTGGCGATCCTGATCAGCGTGTTACCATTCCTGATGTTCGGGGTGATCTTTGTCTTTGGGATTGCTTTCATTATTTATGGCGTGATCGGGGCGATCCTGGCATTTCAAGGCAAGCCGTTTCGCTATGCGATCATCGGCAAGCGGGTCGAACGCTTCATGCTGGCAGGGCAGCCTGCGGCGGGAGGCGTCTCTTGACACATCCCGGAGCGAAAGGCGTTAGCCCGTAGTCAATGAGTTCCATTCTACTTCCCTCCGTTCCCCTCAGGGAGCGAGGCGCCCGGCTTGCCAGTTTCCGAGTCGAATGCTATACTGAGAATGGATTAAGCCGATAAAATAAACGGACGAGAGAATGGCAAGAGGATTAAAAGGCATCATCTTCGATTTCAACGGCGTGCTGTGGTGGGATACCCCACTGCAGGTAGAATCGTGGAGCCGTTACGCCGAGATCATCCGCGGCCGCCATCTCTCCCAACAGGAAATTGAGCAGCAGGTTCTGGGGCGCGATAACCGCTATATCCTGCACTACCTGACCGGAAAGAGTTTCAAGGGGCGGACGCTGGAAATGCACAACGACCACAAGGAGACGATCTACCGCAACCTGTGCCTGGAGCAAGGCGAGGCTTTCCGGCTCTCGCCCGGAGCGGCAACGCTGCTCGATTGGCTGCGGGCGCACAACGTGCTGCGCACCATCGCTACTTCAGCCGGCAAGGAAAACATGCTCTTCTATTTCCTGTACCTGCACCTGGATAACTGGTTCAACTTCGATACCCTGGTCTACGACGACGACCGCCTGCGGACCAAGCCCGCCCCCGACCCGTACTTGCGGGCTGCCGGCAACCTGGGGCTGCCCCCGGAGCAATGCGCGGTGGTGGAAGATACCTCGCACGGCATCCACTCTGCCCGGGCAGCGGGGATTGGCTTTATCATCGCACTCGGGCCAAAAAGCGAGATCCCGCGCCTGGCGCAGATCGAAGGCGTGGACCACACCGTGGAGAACCTGGACCAGGTGCCGGTGGACGAGCTATTTATCTTGAGTGCGTGACAAGGAATTTCTCACAAGCAAGATGTCATTTCGAGGAGCGAAGTGACGAGAAATCCTTGTTTTTATTTTAGATCTACCTCTGTTTGCGTCTGCGCCGCTTCGTACAGTGCCAGCACGGTGCGCACGTGGTCGCGGGTTTCTTCCAGGCTTACATAATTGGGCTTGCCCTCCAGGATGGCGGCGTGCATATCCCGGATCTCGCCGACGAACAGCTCCTGGCGCGGCACGTAGATCGAAGTCGCCTTGCCCTCTTTATCGAAGTAATACAGGTGCTTGCGCCCGTCATCCATCCCGCTGAAGGGGCGGTCGAGCAGCAAGCGCCCTTCGGTGCCGAGCACTTCCGCATAGGCATACCACGGCGAGCGGAACGAGCAAGCGAGCTGGGCGATCTTGCCATCCGGGTAGGACATGTGCCCGGCAAAGCTATCGTCCACGCCGCTCGGCGCCAAAGTCTGCACTGCCGAGACGCGCTGCGGCGGACCGCCGAACACGTACTGGGCAAAGCTGACCGGGTAGACGCCCACATCCCACAGCGCCCCCCCGCCCCACTCCGGCACCAGGCGCACGTTGCCCGGGTCGTCCAGCTTGAAGGTGAACACACCCCGCACCATGACGATCTCCCCCAGGCGACCGTTGCCTACCCACTCGCCGACGAGTTTGGTCTGCGGGTGGTGGCGGTACATGAAGCCTTCTGCCAGGGCTTTGCCGCTCTGGCGGCTGAGGGCGATCATGGCATCCACCTGCTCCAAGGTGATGGCAAACGGTTTCTCGCACAGCACATTCACGCCTGCCCCCAGGGCGCGGAGGCTCCACTCGGCGTGCAGGTGGTTGGGCAAGCCGATGTAGACTGCGTCGATCTCGCCCGAATCCAGCATGGCCTCATAGCTGCCGAAATATTTAGGTATCTCCCACTCGGCGGCGTAGGCTTTGGAGCGGGCTTCATCCCGGCTGGCAACAGCCGCCACCACCCCCCGCCGCGAAGCGCGGATCGCCGGGATCAACCGGCGGTTTATGCGGGCAGTCGAGAGCAAGCCCCAACGGACCTTGTTCATCTTTCCCCCCTTTCGGGACTAAGCCACCAATTGGCGCGCCATCGTCACGGCGCTCATGGCGTCTTCGGCGTAGCCATCCGCGCCGATCTCTTCTGCCCACGAGCGGGTAACAGGCGCCCCGCCTACCATTACTTTCACCTGGCCACGCAAACCCGCCTGGCTGAGGGCATCGATAACCTGCTTCTGGACCGTCATGGTGGTGGTCAGCAGCGCCGAAAGCCCCACCAGATTGGCGCCGGTCTCGCGCACCGTGGCAACAAATTTCTCGGTGGGTACATCCACGCCCAGGTCATGGACTTTGAAGCCGTTGGCAGACAGCATGGTGCCCACCAGCGACTTGCCGATCTCGTGGATATCGCCCTTGACCGTGCCGATGACCATCGTGCCCGCCGACTCAACCGTCTGCTGGCGGAGGCGCAGCTCCGGCTCCAGCAGAGCCATTGCCTGCTGCATCCCGTCGGCGGCGATGATCAGGTCGGGCAGGAAATACTCGCCGCTGCCGAATTTCTCACCGACCACGTTCATGCCGGGCATCAGCCCCTGGCGGATGATCGCCATCGGCTCGACACCGCCCGCCAGCGCTTCTTGGGTCAGCTCCACGCAGGCATCCGGGTCGCCGTCCACCAGGGATTGGGTTAACTTTGCCAGAATTTCGTTTTGCATATAAGCTCCTTTTTTTTTGCACCACAGAGAGCACAGAGAACCCGAAGTTATTTTAATATCCTCTGTGTGCTCAGTGTACTCTGTGGTGAATATCGCTTTTTGTTTTTCTCCGCGCTCTCTGCGTCTCCGCGGTGCTAATATTTGCTCTTCTCTGCGCTCTCTGCGTCTCTGCGGTGAAATATAAGGTTTTCTCTGTGTTCTCTGTGTCTCTGTGGTGAATTTACTTAACTTTCTACCGGGAAGAACAGCCGGTGGGAGAACTCGTTCGTAAAATCCGGATGCGACGATAGCTCGATATATTCTAACCGATGGGCGATGAGTTCGGCAAGCTGCCGGTGG
>JBFYSV010000227.1:0-10028 GCA_041301185.1 Anaerolineae bacterium | reverse complement strand
AAAACTCCTCATCGGTATCCGCTCGAATTAATAAAAGCGGTCTATCCACCTGGTGGAGGACTCCAGCTGCTACGCTGCCATAAAACACTCTGGATAGACCACTGAGACCATGGCTGGACATAGCGATCAAATCAACTTTCAATCCCTCAGCACGATTGATGATCAGTTTGACCGTCTCGCCCAGTACAACCTCTGTTTGGATTTTCAAACCTTTATCTTCCAGTCGGGTTTTCACGTTGTTCAGATAAACTTCTGCCTGCTTGATCTCTTGCTTAAACTTCTCTAATGCCTCATCTTGGTCTGCAGCTTGTGAACCAGAGAACTCAATATGCGGTTCAACCGCTTGGATCAGGTAGATATTTGAATCGGACCGCCGGGCCAGTACTTCAACATATTGCAAAACTCTTTCTGCTCTCTTAGAGCCATCCAGGGGTATAAAGATTGATTTAAACATGTATGGTTCTCCGCTACACGTCATCCTTTAGAGACAACAATGAATAGGGCGATTAAAATGCCCGCAGCCATGGTTATTAGCGAATATTTCTTATTTTCTTTCTCGACCGCAGGCAATAAATGCGAAGCACCAACGTAGATCAACGCTCCTGCGGAGAAAGCTAACCATGCACCCAAGGTAGAGCGATCTATCCTTTTAACCAAGGGATAAGAAATCAGAGTCCCCAACGGTGTGGAGATCGCCGCTGCCAGGAAAGCATACCAGGCTGATTTTCGCTTATTGAATCCACCCCGTTCAAGCAGCAGGAAGGTGACAATGCCTTCCGGAAACTCGTGCAACACCATGCCAGTAGCTGCCAGAATCCCGGTGAGGATGCTTACATTGAAAGTCACTGAGTAAATAACCCCATCCAAAAAGGAGTGCAGACCAACCCCTACCATCGGGATAACGCCCAAGGTTAGATCAGGGCACTCATATTCGTGGCAGATATAGCCTTTGAGGAATCGGTTGAACAGGTAGAGCGTCAGAAATCCAGCCAGGAGATAAAATGGTGCCGAGTTGCTCATCTCAATTGATTTGGGGATAATGTGTATGAACGAAACTGCAACCAGTACTCCCGCCGCAAAGCTCATAAAGTAGACCGCATTATCCATACCCCACTTTGCATACCGAGTAATGACGAGTATGCCAATCGTGGTTACTGCACAGGCTAGAAGACTGGCCAGGATAACGACGCCGAAAGTGGTGTTGTAAGACATCTGGCTTTACCTGGACACACGTTAAACTAATTGAGCGATATTGGCAGCCTGATTTTCCACAGGAATTTATCTCTGGCCTCAATCTCGGCCAATCTGAGAGCTGCAAATTGACAGGCTTCAGTCATCAAACTTTTAGCTACCTGCAAAGGTAATGTCTTTAAGTCTGGCTGCAGATATCCTTTGCTGAGCAAATACTCTGCGATCAAGGTGCGTTCAAGAACTGATCGTGGACCTTCCGTCAAAAATCTCTCCGGATCAATTGTTGCTGCAGACATTTTTCGCCTCCAGAAATACTCGCCATCCCAAGATGACACAACGAGCTATCTCGTTTAATTTGATGCATTTGTTAGATAAATGTTACAAATATACTAAAATACAATACTTTAATAGACACAAGTATCTAATGAGGGTGCGTCATTCTGCCATGTCTGCGACGCGTATTGTAGGTACAATTTCCGATATAGGCACCTGCACCGGTTTCCCGTTTCCATCCATAACCACTCGATATAAGTCATCCAGGCTTTCGATATGGTCAATAAACAAAACGCCCTCGAGATGGTCAATCTCGTGGTGTACCAGGACCGCGTCAAAGCCTGTAAAGGTACGTTCAAATGGTATCTCATTCTCGTCCGTCCCTATGACTCGCAAGTAATGAGGGCGGGTAGTTTCGCCGAATAAACCAGGAAAGCTAAGACAGCCATCAAAATCCTTGCGCTCATCACCGGTATCAACAATACTGGGATTTACCAGAGCAATTGGGGGACCAGCTTCCTGATCCCAATCATTCCGCCCACCCAGGCGAACCACAACGATGCACGAATGCACATCGATTTGAGGGGCAGCCAATCCAATCCCATCCTGGTGAGCCAGTAGAGTCTCCTTGAGATCTTCAATCACACCCTTGATATGGCGGTTGAAGGCGCGAACAGGGTTGCTTTTTGCTCTGAGGTCAGTCTTATCTCTGGGGTATAAAAGGATCTCACGTACAGCCATCACCTAACCCTCGACAATTTTTATATCTGATTTGGCAATATTGAGCTCTTCGGCGATCTCCAGCTTGCGAACAAAGCTTGCAATATCAGCCTGTGAACTTCTCGTATCCAAAGTGGTACCTTTGAGCCAAGACAGAGAGATGGATGGATCTTCATGAATAACTCCATCGGGTTCAATGCCACTTTCCGATAATTTTGAACGCAAGTATGCCTCCATATTAGTATTTCCGATCTTATTCAAGAGAAACAACACCCCATTAATTCTGGCATTCATAAATAGTTGGTTTGCTATTGCCACTAATTCAGTACTCTCCAGATGTTGGGTGGCTGGGAGCTTCCCGTTCTTGATCTGGTTGACCATATCCCGCATGTTAATGGCCATTTCGACTGCTGCGATTGTAGGATCTACAAGCACGATAGCCCAATCCAAACCGGTGATCACTCCTCGGGCAGTATCCTCAAAACCTGCCTTGAAGTCCACCAGGGTTACCGGATTTTTCTCCCGGCCTAATATGCGAAGGTCTCTGACAACTTTGGATATTGGACCGTCACAACCCGCGCCAGCTCCTTTGTCACCAATTTTTCCTGCAATCAGCAGCGTTATCCCAGCCGGATTCTTTCGGTAATAACGGGAGGGCAGCTCATCAAGGTAAAGTTCACCTCCCGCCAAGAGCGTTGGGTCATCTACTGGACAGGTTACTCGTCCTCCGCTGAAGATCACTCCGCCGAAATAATCGATCAAAGATTCGGGAGATTGGTCAATCCCCAACCCAAGCGGGAGGCCGATATTCGTTGAATCTGCATCTAATATACATACTTCATAACCAATCTCTCGAAGACGACTGCCCAACAATACAATTGCCGTGCTCTTTCCAGCCCCCCCCTTTCCAAATACCCCAATCCGTTTGCCAGCGAGCAAACCCTTTCTTGAATACGACAGCGTACTACCCATTGTCTTCACCTCTCCTGATAAAAAATCGATTCCAAACTATGTGCCTTCATCCACAACCAGAACCTGCAAATCCGCCTCCCATGTTTAGATCACTTTCACACCTAAGACATTTCCCTTCGTCAAAATCTGTTTCACGCGATCAACATCTTCATTCGGAACCTGAATTGAAATCACTTTACCGCCCGTCCGCACACCCTGAAGATATAGATGTGTATCTTTCTCCGCCTCAGCTGCGCCGGCAAGCACTCCAATTGCGCCACCGACAAGCGTGCCTGCCAGGATCGCCCCAATGAATGTACCTACTCCGTAACCAATGCCATATTCCATCCGGACACATTGGCACAAAGCAGCTGCTACGCCAAAAACTGCATAAATCCCAATCCCGATCGCTGCACCCCAGACCGAATAATTCACAATCACGCCAGCTGAGTCGCCCCCAATCAGTCTATTGATGGATTTTGGGCTTGATAATACGCCGATTCTTTCATCAGCTACTCCGGCTTCTTTGAGCCGCACCAAGGTTGGATCTATGGTCGTATCACGGTTGATTAACCCAATAATAGAATTCATTTTGTACCTCCTCTCGCTATGTCTGAGCTTCTTCGATCGTACTTTGACCCAGAATCAGTCTTTTCAATCGCGCATCTACATCTCAGAAATACCATTCCTCGGATCAGAATGGATTTCTAGTTTTATTATACCACTATACTTGACAAAGTCAATTATTATTGTATAATAGTGATGTCTATTGTCGATCAAAGGAGGTTGAACGGATCGTATGGCTGAAACTTCAGGACCCAAGGTTGGGATACGTTTACGGACATTGCGAGACCAGCAGGATTTATCTTTACGTGCCCTGGCTGAGGAATGTGGATTATCAATCAATGCTATCAGCCTGATCGAGCGCGGTGAAAATTCTCCCACGGTATCTACCCTTCACCGTCTGGCATCCGCCCTCAATGTGCCAATCACAGATTTTTTCCAGGAAGAGTCCAGGCAAACCACGGTATTTGTTAAACGGGATCAAGGTTTGAGATCTCAAAGCGATGGAGCGGTGATGGAAAGCCTGGGCATTGGGCTATTCAACCAGCGATTAGAGCCGTTTCGGATGGTGATACAGCCTGGTTCAGGCAATTGGAATGACCCGGTCTCTCACTCTGGCGAAGAATTTATCCACTGCATCGAAGGGGAAATCGATTATATGATTTCGGATCGCGTTTTTAGACTTGAGCAAGGTGATAGTCTGTTATTTGACGCCACCCAGATGCATGGTTATCGAAATCCAACCATAAAACAAGCTGTTGTCCTAATGGTCTTCCTGTCTTACCAGGACACACAGCTTGTCCGCGAAATGCACCTACACAGATAATTCAATTCAGGCGGTATGCTCAACTATTCTCAAGGGCGTACCCACCTCTAACCCCTTCCATAAGGGATATTTCAACTACTGCCAACGTCCGTTTGAGCAAAGCACTCAAACGGACGTTGGCTTAAAGCCTTGACAAAATATTACTTCAATGCTAAACTATTTCATATCAAATAATTAGAGTTATTCGGGCTATTGAATAGAGATTGGAGAGCTCACATGCAACTTAACGGTATCCACCATGTTACGGCGGTCTCGGCAAAGATCCGCCAAAATGTAGATTTCTACACCCGTGCACTAGGCATGCGCCTGGTAAAAAAGTCTGTCAACCAGGACGATGTCAGTGCCTATCACCTTTTCTATGCAGATAAGGTCGGTAGCCCAGGCACAGATATGACCTTCTTCGACTGGCCCCACATTGGGCAAAACCGGGAGGGAACCGATAGTATCGCTGCTACCGCATTCCGGGTGAACGGGCACGACGCGCTGCACTATTGGCAGCAACGGTTTATTTCTTTGGGGGTATCCACGCACGGAATCGAGCAATTTGCATCCCGAGAAATCCTGCGCTTTCAAGATCCGGAGGGCCAACGCCTGCTCTTAGTAGATGATCAGGGAGCCGAATATGAGGGCAAGATATGGGATCGTAGCCAGGTACCCGCAGATTATGCCATTCGAGGCTTTTACGCGGTCATGCTGACTGTACCATCCATAAGCCGCATTGATCCAATCTTGACACAAATCCTTCAATTTCGCCAGAAGGGTCTTCCAATCCATCTTGGGGATAACGATATCATCATTTACGAAACTGCCTCGGGCGGACCCGGCAGGGAGATCTGGGTTGTCGAAGATGATGCCCAACCCACTGCCCAGCTCGGCGCAGGCGGCGTCCACCACGTCGCCCTGCGCGTCAGGGATGGCGAGGAACAACGTTACTGGCTCGACCGCGTTCGCCTTTCCGGGTTACACGTTTCACCCCTAATTGATCGTTATTATTTTCAATCGATCTACTTCCGGATTTCAAACGGCATCCTGTTCGAGATTGCTACGGACGGTCCCGGCTTCACTGCAGATGAAGACCTGGAGGCTTTAGGCGAGAAACTGGCTTTACCGCCCTTCCTGGAGCCTCACCGGGCGCAAATCGAGGCTGGACTCAAGCCAATTGAAGCACCAAGCGTCACAGTATAAATCTACAACAAACTCCCTTACCAGCAAATAAGGGAGTTTGTCTTTTTACACTCGGCTCCGATTTGAAAATCGTGCCATTCCGGCTTTATAATTATCCTGAAACAAGTTCTGTGATATATTCATGGCGAGTCAGAGACCCCGGAACACAATCATTCGTCCATCCAACTTGAGAAACGCCTGCTCGCCAATCACAAACTCCTACCTCAAGCAATGCAGACAACCCTGCCCGGAGTGAGCCATGCCAACCCAACCCGACACCGCAGAAAATAAGAATTTCTTTTCAATCTGGCGCATCGATGTGCGCGACCAAACCTGCCAACGCCAGCCTGTGCCCCATTCCTGGCAACAGCTTGGCGGGCGCGGCCTGTTGGCGCGCATCCTTGTGGATGAAGTCCCAGCTACCTGCCACCCGCTAGGACCGCATAACAAGCTGATCTTCGCGCCTGGGTTACTGGTTGGGCATATGCTCTCCAGCTGCGACCGGATATCCATCGGCGCGAAGAGCCCCCTGACTGGCGGAATTAAGGAAGCCAACGCCGGCGGTCGCACAGGCTTGCAACTCACCCACCTGGGGATCAAAGCCCTGATCATAGAAGGGCAGCCCGCACAGCCAGGCTTATGGCTGCTCCACCTGTCCTCAGACGGCGCCCGCTTCGAGAGGGCGGATGACCTGGCTGGATTGGGTGTATTCCAGATTGCCCCGCCCTTGCTAAAGCGCTATGGTGATAGAGTAGCCATCGCATTAATTGGTCCGGCAGGCGAGATGCGCCTGACCGCAGCCGGCATCCAAAACCTGGATAAAGACCGCATCCCGTCGCGCATCGCCGCCAGGGGCGGTCTGGGTGCCCTGATGGCAAGCAAAGGCTTAAAAGCCATCGTCATCGATGGCGCGAGCGGGGAAAAGCCGCCCATCGCTGACCTGCCAGCCTTCCGCCTCGCCCAGAAAGCCTATAACCAAGCGTTGATGAGCCATCCGCAGACGAAGGTCTACACCGAATACGGAACCGCGGCCATGACCCGCATGAGCAATGGCTTTGGCGGGCTGCCCACGCGCAACTTTTCCAGCGGGCAGTTTGAAGGCGCCGAGCGCGTCTCCGGCGAGCTGATGCGCCAGCAACAGCTCGAGCGCGGCGGGGATTGCCAGATCTCTCATGCCTGCATGGCAGGCTGCACCATCCGCAGCTCGAACATCTATGGCGGACCGGATGGAAAGATGATCGTCTCGCCTTTGGAATACGAGACCATCGGCTTAATGGGCCCCAACCTGGGGATCGATGACCTGGACACCATCGCCCGGCTTAATTGGGAGGTCAACGACCTGGGGCTGGACTCGATTGAGATCGGCTGTGCCTTGGGCGTGGCGGCAGAGGCCGGTCTGATGGCGTGGGGCGACGGCGAGCGAGCTTTAGAGCTGGTCGGCGAAATCCGCCGCGGCACTCCGCTGGGGCGCATCCTGGGCAGCGGCGCAGTGACCACTGGCAAGGTGCTGGGGATCGAACGTGTCCCTGCCGCCAAGGGTCAGGCTATGTCTGCCTACGACCCGCGCGCGATTAAGGGCACCGGGGTGACGTATGCCACCTCGCCTCAGGGCGGCGATCATACCTGCGGGTTGACCATCCGCGCCAAGATCGACCATCTCGATCCAACGGTCCAGGCGGTGCTCTCCCGCACCACCCAGATCAATATGGCGGGCTATGACACTCTGGGAGCCTGTATCTTCGCCGGTTTTGGGTTTGGCACCAACTTGCAGGTCATCCCCGATTTGCTCAACGCCCGTTACGGCTGGCAGGCTGGTAATGACATCCTGCAGGTCCTCGGCCGCGAGACTATTAAGCTGGAACGCGAGTTCAACACACTGGCTGGCTTTACCAAAGCGGATGACCGCCTGCCAGAATGGATGACCCGTGAGCCCCTACCGCCGCACAACTCCGTCTTTGACGTACCCGAAGAAGACCTGGACAAGATTTTTGATTGGTAGGCATGGACATTACCCATATTCGCTTAGCTTATGGGCGAAAAGAGTTGCCTTTAGATATCCCCTCTGCCAACCTGCTGGGAGTCTACTATCCGCAAGAATTTCACGAAACGCCGGATGAAGACCTGCTCATCCGCCAGGCGATGGCAAACCCCATCGGCAGACCTCCCCTACGCCAGATCGTGAAACCCGGGCAGAAGATTGCCGTCATCACCAGCGATATGACCCGCCCGACACCGTCTGGGCGCTTGCTGCCATATATCCTTGACGAGCTGCAAGGGGCGGGCATCCCGGATGAGGATATCTTCATCGTGCTCGCCCTGGGAGTGCACCGCCCGATGACCGGGAGCGAGATCAATGAAGCCCTCTCGCCGAGAATCTGCAAACGCTACCAGGTGGTCAACCATGATCTCGCAGATACCGTGCTTGTGGGGACAACTTCACGAGGTACCTCTGTGGAGATATTCCGCCCGGTGGCTGCAGCGGATGTGCGGATCTGCCTGGGAAATATCGAGTTCCACTACTATGCCGGTTTCTCCGGCGGGGCAAAAGCCATCCTACCCGGGTGCGCTTCGCGCCAGTCGATCATTGCCAACCATTCATGGCTGGTCAAGCCGGGTGCAGATACCGGCAAGCTGGATGACAACCCGGTGCGCCAGGATCTGGAAGAGGCGGTTGCCATCTTGGGGGTAGACTTTATCCTCAACGTCGTCATGGACGGCAAGCACCGTATCCAGGGGGCATTTGCAGGCGATGTGCGCGCTGCCCATCGTCAAGGCTGCGCGCTGGTCACTCAGCGTGGCAGCATGAAAATATCGCGCCTGGCGGATATCGTCGTGGTAAGCACCGGGGGACACCCCAAAGACATCAATTTCTTCCAGGCGCACAAAGCCTTGGAGACTGCCCGGCATTTTGTTCGCCAGGATGGAATTCTCATTCTGCTGGCGGAATGTGGCGAGGGCTTTGGGAATGAGATCATGCAGAAATGGCTGCTGGAGGTCGAACCGGAGGATGCCGTCCGCAGAATCGAACAAGGCTTCGTCTTCGGCGGGCATAAAGCTGCCAAGATCGCCCTGATCCAAAGACAGGCGGAGATCTTCCTGGTCTCCAGCCTGCCAGACGATACGGTACGAAGCATCCACTGCACGCCTTTCGCCACCGCCGAGCAGGCGCTGGAATTCGCCTTCGACCACTTAGGCAGGCAGAGCCAGGTCCAGGTACTACCCCAGGCTGGCTCGATTTTGCCCAAATTGGGGTAGAGATCGAGAATCGATTACCTGGTTATGAAGGGCAAGTAAATACCAACCTGTGCTTGGTTATCTGAACCGGGTGCTCCCCAGAAACCACCGCTGAGCCCGTATGGTCCGGCGGAGGATATAGCGGTATCTGGCTGGCCGAGGGTGCCGGTTACGGTATAGCTCCCGCCAATGCTCTGACCCCCGCCGCCATCCACCGTCCACCACGGGATGGCGAACCCGTCCGCGGCCAGTGCTACCCCAACCGAGAGCAGCCACAGCAAGGCGAGAGCGCCGAGCAGGAAGATTATTCGAGTCTCGTTCAGGCGCTTTGCGATCATGGCTAGTCTCCCGCCCCACTTTGAGCCAACAGGGCTTCCAGAGCTGCCAGGCGCGCTTCCAGGGCGGCAATCTCCTCTCCCTGCTGCTGGACCACTTCATACAGCCCCTGGATAGCTGCCAGCGCCACGCCATCTGCATCCAGGGTGTTGATGTATTCCTGCCCCTCCCCGCCAAGATCGTCCAGAAGCGCGTTAAAATCGTCAGCCATCGGTCCAATATGGCGGATGACTGGATCCTGGGCTTTATAGTTCCAGGTGCTGATCTCAATTGCCGCCAACCTCTCCAGGAGTTGGGGGGCATCCACCGGCGCGAAATTCTCTTTGTATTCGCGAGCGCTGAAGGCATTCCATGAGCTGCCCCCGGAGAGCAGGAGCGCGCCGCTGGTTTTGCTGGCGTTGGTGTAAATGACAAACCCGCCGCTGGAGCGGAAGTAGGTGCGGTTGACGTCGCCGCAGTTGAGGTCGTCGGCGCTGCTGTCCGCCCAGACAAAGCAGCCATCCAGGTTAGCCTTCGCCCCACGTCCGGCAGCGAAGCTATAATCACCCTGGGCTAGATTAAGAGCTCCCCCAACCACGCTCGCAGCATCCCCACTGGCAATATTTCCAATACCCCACTCACTGTAGCGTAATCACCGCTGGCGGAATTGTTTGTATAATACCAACCACCCCCACCCACGGTAGCGCTATATCCGCTTGCGATATTGCTGATACCCCCACCCACGGTGGAGCTAAATCCGCTTGCAGTGTTGCCTTGTCCCCCACCCACA
>JBFYSV010000226.1:0-5014 GCA_041301185.1 Anaerolineae bacterium | reverse complement strand
AGTGTAGCTTTAACCATGCAGCACGGGACTTGCGGAACTGCGTCCTTTGTCGCGTTCAGAACCATTCCGCTTTACCAAAATGCTATTTTCCCCTTCAGGTTTCCCATCCAGGTTATTTGGTTGTCCCCAGAACTTTTCTCCCAGTTCTGGCTCATTGGATGAGCGATACTCATTTGCGTTAGTCGTCGCACTCCTGTTCCAGGACGCTCATCTCAAATTGAACCAGTGCTGCTGCATCTGCCGGGCTGTGAATGGACTGGCGCTCGTCAGGTGTCTCGAGGCGCATCCGGTTTCCCAGCTCCAGGGCAGCTTTGATCTGGGCAGCTTTTGCCGGACCAAGACCGTGCTGGCTGACGACTTCTTCAAACGTAGCCCGGTGTAACCCGGTGATTCCGCCAAACGTCTGGAGCAAGCGCTGCGCTACCTGGACGGCATTCTCGCCCTCCACGCCCACCCGGATTAAGATTGCCAGCAGCTCGGCTACGGAGAGGGAATTCGGTCCGTGTTTCTCCAACCGCTCGCGCGGCCGCTCTGAGGCTGCCAGATCAGTGATGCGGTACGTTGGTTTATGCTCGCTCATCGCTTTCCTTCCATGCTATAATCGCCCCACAAGGAGTTCGTCATGATCTTTGATCCCGCTTCGCTCAGCAGCTTTGTCTTAATCCTTACCGCCTGGGGAGGAGCTTTTATCGCAGCCCTGTGGTTGAGCCTGGTGATCTGGACCTACCGCGATATCCGCCGCCGGGCGCGCGATCCGCTGGCTCGTATCCTGGCAGTATTGGTTGTGGCGGTACTGTTCTTGCCCGGCATCGTCGTCTACCTGATTTTACGCCCCCCCAGAACCCTGGAAGAGGAATACCAGCACACGCTAGAGGAAGAGGTATTGCTTCAGGCAATCGAAGATGCTGCGCTTTGCCCGGGATGTGGGCGGCGGGTCAAAGAAAACTGGATCGTCTGCCCCGGTTGCCATACCAAACTTAAAAAGAATTGCCACCAATGCGGGAAACTGATGGACCTCCCCTGGAATCTCTGCCCGTATTGCGGCACGCCGGCACCCGGCATGCGCCGAGAGGGCATGACCCTGGAGGAGGCTCTGCGCCCTGCCCCAATCGAGGTTGAGAGCGAAGAATCCATCGAAGAACAATAATACCCTTGCCCAATCAGCAGAAAAGAAGGCTGCGAGTTGGATGTAAGTATCCAACTCGCAGCCTTGATTCAACTGACTATCTCCGGATTGCTTCCCAACCGGCATAACGGGCAGAATCACCCAGCTCTGCCTCGATCCGCAGGAGCTGGTTATACTTTGCCACCCGGTCAGAGCGGGCGGGAGCACCTGTCTTGATCTGGCCCATGTTCAGCGCCACCACAAGGTCTGCGATGGTCGAATCCTCCGTCTCCCCGGAGCGGTGGGAGGTCACTGCACGCCAACCAGCACGGTGGCAAATCTCCACCGCTTCGATCGTTTCGGTCAGCGTCCCGATCTGGTTGAGTTTCACCAGCAAGGCATTGGCAGATTTTTCCTTAATTGCCCGGCGCACGCGCTGCGGGTTGGTGACCAACAGGTCGTCACCAACGATCTGCAATCGGTCACCCATCTCCGCCGTCATCATCTGCCAACCTTCCCAGTCGTCCTGCGCCAGACCATCTTCGATAGAGACGATAGGATACTGGTCTACCCAGGACTTCCAGAACTCGATCATCTGGGCACTGGTCAATTTCTTACCCTCGCGGCGCAAGTTATACAAGCGGGTATCTTCTTCAAAAAGCTCGGAGGCTGCCGGGTCCAGGGCAATCGCCACCTGTTCGCCGGCCTTATACCCAGCTTTTTCAATGGCAGTCAGAATCACTTCGACCGCCTCTGCATTGGCTTTCAACGCCGGAGCGTAACCACCTTCGTCGCCAACCAGTGCCGTGTAACCGCGCTCCTTCAGCACGGGTTTCAAGGCGTGGTAGATCTCTGCCCCCCAGCGCAGCCCCTCAGAGAAGGTCGGTGCGCCTAAGGGCATCACCATAAATTCCTGGGCATCGGTAGATTGCCATCCGGTATGCGCCCCGCCGTTGAGAATGTTCATCATCGGCACCGGCAGCACATGGGCATAGACACCGCCAATGTAGCGATAAAGAGGAAGACCAAGGGAATTTGCGGCCGCTTTGGCAACAGCCAGGCTGGTGCCCAGGATGGCATTGGCGCCAAGCCTGGATTTATTTGGCGTGCCATCCATATCCAGCATTGCCTGGTCAATACCGCGCTGGTCAGTGGCATCCCATCCAATCAGGGCATCGGCGATTTCTTCATTTACGTTATCGACGGTATTCAGCACGCCTTTGCCCAGGTAGCGCTTCTTATCGCCATCGCGCAGCTCCAGGGCTTCGTGCACGCCGGTGGATGCTCCCGAAGGCACAATCGCCCTGCCCCAGCTGCCATCCATCAGAGTTACCTCGACTTCGATAGTCGGGTTGCCGCGTGAATCAAGAACCTCCAGAGCGACAACATCTTCAATGATTGTCTCCATATTTTTCACCTCAATTCGTTGTGTAATTTGCTTGCGGGAAAAATTCTCCTCGGCAGAGGAGATCATTTGCCCGATTATATTTCCGTTTCGAACATCTTTAAGTATAATCCATTTCAATGACACCTGAAACCCAGCCTCCAATCCAGGACCCCCGCCAACGCAGGCGCTATTACATGGAAGACACTCTGATTCGCCGCAGCCTGACTGCCATCTTGCGGTTTCTCTTTCGATTCTTCACGGTAATTAAATGCTCAGGGGTTGAGAATCTGCCCTCCACTGGTGGGGTAGTGCTGGTTGCGAATCACCTGACAGAATTTGACGTATTTCCAATGCAGTTCGTGCTACCCAGGCTGATTTTCTTCATGGGAAAGGCAGAGCTATTCAAGTATCCGCTTCTTGATCCGATATTCCGGCGATTAGGAGGTTTTCCAGTATACCGCGGGGAGCGAGACGAATGGGCTGCTCTACACGCACTGAGCATCCTGGAGCATGGTCAGATTCTGGGGATGTTCCCGGAGGGAAAGCGCAGCAAGGGCTGCGGGCTTCACACAGCCAAGACCGGCGCGGCACGCTTTGCGATCCAAACCGGCGTCCCACTCGTACCCATGGCTGTGGTCGGCACCGACGTAATCTTCAAGCGCTTTCCCCGCCGGACGATGGTCACTCTCATCGTTGGCACGCCAATTTACCCCCAACCTGATGATAGCCCGCTTGAGCTCACCGACCGAATCATGTTCGACCTGGCAAACATGCTGCCGCGCCGCCTGCGCGGAGTTTATGCGGAAAGACCGCCCGGTTTTTAATGAGCGCGGATACTTAACCCAACTAGCCCGTCACCTGGTAATCTTCGTTGCCTGCACCTACTATTGCCCGTTCTTGAGCTGCCTTGAGAAAAGCCACAAACAGGGGATGAGGCCGGTTTGGGCGTGATAGAAACTCGGGATGGAACTGAGTTCCTAGCATAAAAGGATGCTCGCTCAATTCCGCAATTTCAACCAACCTTCCATCTGGCGAGAGCCCGGAAAAACCCATACCCGCTTTTCCCAAAATATCACGGTACGCATTATTAAATTCGAAGCGGTGGCGATGGCGTTCCTGGACTAACGCCTGCTGGTATGCCTCGGCTGCGTGGGTACCCGGTTGCAACTGGCAGGGATACAGTCCCAGGCGCATCGTTCCTCCCATATCGACCACTCCACGCTGATCTGGCATCAGATCGATAACCGGATGAGAAGTACCCCGGTCAAATTCCGTGGAGTTGGCGTTTTCATCACCCAAGACATGGCGGGCAAACTCTACCACCATCAGCTGCATGCCAAGGCATAAACCCAGGTAAGGCACTTTATTCTCACGGGCATAGCGGGCTGTGCGGATCTTGCCCTCTGTTCCACGGCTGCCAAAGCCACCCGGGACAATAATCCCCCCGACATTCTCCAGCACATCATAACCGCGCCCTTTCTCGAGCTCCGAGGAGTGCACCCAGGCGATATCCACTTCAATCCCCAGTGATAAGGCGGCATGCTTGACTGCCTCCCGCACGCTCATATAGGCATCGTGCAACTCGACGTATTTCCCAACCAGAGCGATCGCCAGCCTGGATTTCGGTCGCTTCACCTCTTCTACGAGTCGCTCCCAGGCATCCCAATTGGGAGTCTGGCGGGCTTTTAACCCCAGGCGTTCCAAGAGATAGTCGCCCACATCCAGGCGCTCAAGGGTGAGAGGGACTTCATATAAGACGGGGGTGGTCACCAGCGGGATGACTGCCCGGCGCTCTACGTCACAAAACAGGGCGATCTTCTCGCACAGGTCTTCGTCCACCGGGTAGTCAGAGCGGGCAACGATCACGTCCGGAGAGATACCAATTGAGCGCAGTTCACGCACCGAGTGCTGGGTGGGCTTGGTCTTCAGCTCGCCGGTTGCGCCGATGTAAGGAAGCCAGGTAACGTGAATATACAGGCTGTTCTCCCTCCCCAGGTCGCTGCGCATCTGGCGCAGCGCTTCCAGGAAGGGCAGCGACTCGATATCGCCAACAGTACCCCCGATTTCTACCAGCACGATCTCCGCCCCGGTTGTTTTGGTAACCAGACCGATGCGCCGCTTGATTTCATTGGTGATATGCGGGATGACCTGGATGGTGCCGCCCAGGTAATCGCCGCGGCGCTCTTTACCGATCACATCCGCATAGACCTGCCCGGTGGTGACATTGCACACCCGGTTGAGACTGATATCGATGAAGCGCTCGTAGTGTCCCAGGTCCAGGTCTGTCTCAGCGCCGTCGTCCAGCACATAGACTTCGCCGTGCTGGTACGGGCTCATCGTTCCCGGATCGACGTTGATATAGGGATCAAGCTTTTGAACTGCAACTTTATAGCCGCGCTCCTTGAACAGCCTGCCAATTGCAGCTGCAGTCACTCCTTTGCACACAGAGCTAACCACACCGCCTGTAAAGAAGATGTACTTTGTGTTCATCTCAGCCTCCATACAGTATCACCTGAGTAGAG
>JBFYSV010000225.1:0-4553 GCA_041301185.1 Anaerolineae bacterium | reverse complement strand
TGTGTATTCTTCCATCGCTCGGCTGCTTACCTGGGTGATTCATAATGGACATCATCCACGTAGCCGTAGTTCAGTTGGTCTGAGAATGAATGATGCCCAAAACTGACGCTGAATTCCTGTTGCCTGATATCTTGCACATTCTCAACTTTAACCTCACCCAGGTGCTTGTCATCGGCAAAGAAATTGAAGATCAGCGGCTCTACTTGCGTGACTTCAATCCTTATGCTGTGCCAGGAGCCCGGCGTGATCGCTTGAATGGGCAGGTCCTGGCTGGTTCCGGTGATATCTACCCAACAATGTATGATATGTTCTTCCTCTGCCTGGATCTGGCAGGCCGCGCCACTGCCTCCATCCGTATCAGATCCAAAGGCAAAACCGATATGAGCATATGGGGAAATCTCATCGATGCGTAATCGGGCCTCAAGAAGTGTTCCAGCTCTCAAGGGTTGTTTAAATGCCTGGAGTAAATGCAATCCATGTAATTTATCTTCCCCCATAGAAGTGAAAACCAGCACGCCATCCTGTTGGGATATTACCCCAACATGTGGATCCCACCTATACTCATATCCCCAGATCTCCGGATTGTAACTACCCCTGCCATCATACTGCTTGTTCTCAAAGTCATCGAAAACGGCTACCGGTTTTGCCTGGTAAAAGATCACGGCTACCAGACCCACTCCAATCAGCGCCAGGGGGATGATCCACCTCCATGGCAAGCGAATGCGGGGCGCCTCAGCCTTGGAGATCTCGGCAAGTTTCTTGCGAGCCGTCTTCACCACTTTCTGCCGGTCGGGATAGGCTGGATCGAGCGATTGGATTTCCCCCCACTGCTCCAGCGCACCCTGGTATTGCCCGGCTTCCAGCGAGCGTACCGCCGCGGCGTACAACTCAGCCAGCCTGTTCTGGCGGGTTGCCTCCTGCTCTTCGCGTTCGATTTCGGCTCGCGCTTTTTGGATCAGGTCTTCCGAATCAGTAAACTCTGGGTCACGCGCCTGGATCTCGTCCATCTTCTCCAGCGTCTTGCGCCAGTGTTTGGCGCGGGCCAGCCCCAATGCCTGCTGGTACAGGGTGGCGACTTGTTCCTCCACCTGGCGGGCATTTTGCTGCCGGGAAAGCTCCAGGCGGACTCGTTCCAGCAGGCGGTCGGCTGCCTGGTAGCCGGGCTGCAAAGCCAGCACCTCGCTGAGCAGCCCCTCCGCTTTAGCCCAGTCCCCGGCATCCATCTCGCGCAGAGCCTGGTTGTACTTGCGCTCTAACAGCGCCTGCTGCTCGATCTCGGTAACTTTTGCCCGGGCGGTACCTAGAAGCCCCTCGGGATCCGGGTAATCGGGCTTAAGGCGTGCGATCTGGGCGAAGACGTTGACCACTGCCTGCCATTTACCAGCCTGGGAGAGCTGGCGGGCTTCATCGTACAGATCTGCCAGCATCCGGTTGCGTTTGGCCTGATCCAGGCGAGGCGCGGCGTTGGGGTAGTCTGGCTCGAGGGCGATCAGCTCTTCCAGGCTAGCAATCGCGCCTGCCCAGTCATCGGCAGTTTCGCAGGCCGATGATTTCTCATAAAGGGCACGCACCTGCTTTTTTCGCCGGGAAAGCTCCAGCTTGTTGGCGGCGTCGGGGAAATCGGAGCGCGCCTCCACAATCGCCTGGAAGCTGAGCACTGCCTTATCCCAGTCTTCCAACCAGTAAGCGCTCAGACCTTCGTTATACAGTTTTTCTAATTTTTGGTCTTCCTCATGGTCAAGCTCTGGCAGGCTGAGGCTGCGTTTTCCTTCGTACGCTGTGCCAGGTACACGGCTGACGATGATCTCCCCCCGTTCTTTGTAAGACCATTTCCCCGGCGTCTGTTTGGGGGTCTGGCGCACCACCCGCTCGTAGACATAGTCGTACAGCTCGTCAATTGTGATCTGACCATCGCCATTCAAGTCTGCCTCTCCCCGAGTGATGCCCTGTAGCATGTAGTGGGTGAAAAGGGAGTTCTCCGCATCTCCAACCACTTGCTCACCTTCCCAGGCGTATTGGGTGGCATCGCTGGCGGTAAGCACCACCCTGCCAAAACCGGTGCCTTCAAAGGCAGAGGCCGTGCCGACGCTTGCGCCCGGTTGACCTTTCGTCCCGCGGGCAAATGCGCCGCTGTGGCAGCAGTCCAGGATCAGTAACTGGCGCTGCGAGTGGCTGTTGTTCATCTCGTCGGTGATAAAGCTGGAAGAGATTGCTGTGCCGCGCAGCAGCTTGCTATCGGTATCGCGCACCGCGAGGTAGAGGAGACCCTGATCATCTAGCACACCGTGACCGGAGAAATATAAGACAAGAAGGTCTTCGCGGGTTTTCTTGGAGAAAAAACTTGCGATGGCGCGGCGGATGGTATGGGAGGACATATTGACCAGCACATCGACATCCTCGAACCCGCCCAGCTCTGGGTCTAATAGCACTTCCCCCAAAGCGCCAACATCTGCATCCGGTGTTTTCAGGCGGGAAAACGTCCCATCCAGATAGGTGCTGTTGCCAATGATTAGCGCTAATCGTTGACCCATGATTTCACTCAGTATTCCCCTGGCAGGTCAAGCGCTCAGCTTCAGCGGCAGTGTAACGACAATTTGCTGAGCTGGTTGGAAAGATTTGATACAGCGGTGGTGTTTGCTGATATCAGTATAGCATACCTGTCAATCCCCGCGGTTATCTCGCTCCCAGCGCTGCAAGGCGCGCAGCAGCCACTCCTTGCGAGTGGCGTGGGGCGACTGGCGGCGCTCGAAGTCGATCAGCCGCTCGGCAGCAGCGTGGTCGCCGCCCAGCTTACGCAGCAGGTCGTTATACAGCTCGGCCTGGTCCAGGGCATCACCGAAGACCTGCTCGGCCTTATAGGGCTTGCCGGTCAGGCGGTGGAAGAGATCGCCAATCCGCTCGAATACCCCCCGAGGCGGCAAACCGCTCTTTGCGGGCGACGAGAAGTCTGCCTCGTCGTCCGGCTCGTACAGGTTCACCCCGCAGCTCGGGCAGCGGGATAGCTGGTCGTAAATGATTGCCCCGCAGCGGGCGCACTCGATCTCGTTCTCAGCTGGTTGGGGATCGATACTGGTGGGCATTTTACTCCGGGACAACGACCTCCAGCGCCCGGGGAATGGTGAGGGCGGTGAACGGCGTCTTTCCATCGATCTCGCCATCGATCCACACATCCTGTTGCGGGTCGGCCTCCAATGTTATCTCTTTGCCGCGCCAGTGGTAGACACCCGCTTGCGATTCACCCACATTATACAGGTGATGCGTGACGGCGCGCAGGGGTCGGATGCCTTTGGTGACGATGAATAAATCCAGGTACCCGTCGCTGCTGCTCACCTCGCCCATTTGCGGCAGGCTGATTCCCATCACACCCCCAATCGAGCCGGCGTTGAGAATAAAAACAATCAGCGCCTTGCTCTCGATCACCTCGCCGTCCACGATGGCGCGGTAGGGTGTCTGCTTTAGATGGGTGAGGATTTTCAAGGAGGCCTGGATGTATGCCATCTGTCCCAGACGGTCTTTCTCCTCCCGGCTGGCGGCTTCGGAGGCGGATACCCCGGTATAGGCGCGCAGCATAAATAGCCTGTCGCCGGTGCGCACCAGGTCAACGGATTTCCGTTTGCGGCTGGAGGCGATCAGCTCTGCCGCTTGCTTCAGGCTGAGGGGCACATGCAGCTCGTGCGCCATGGCATTGCCCGTACCGCCGGGCAAGATCGCCATCGGGACGCCGGTGCCGTACAGGCCATTGGCGACTTCCATCTGGGTGCCATCTCCGCCATACCCGGCAACCAGGTCCACCCCCCGGGCGGCGGCTTCTTGTGCCAGGCGGGTGGCATCGCCCGATTTATGGGTAATGCCGATATCCCACTCGACGTCCGCGGTGTGGAACACATCGTTGAGCACGTTCAGGATCGGCTCGTTTTGCCCGGATGCCGGATTGATGATGACAAAGACTCGCGGGTAGGGTAAATCCATAATCTGCTCGCCTCCATTCAGGTGTAATTTTACCCTAAGAACCAATTACGGCATCGTATAGACCAGGATATTCGTTCCTTGCGCGGAATCACCAGTTATTTCTCCAGAATGCTCAATTGTTATTTTGCCTGGCTTATCGGAAACAATGACCACATTCCACAGACGCATCGTATGAACAATAGGATGAGGAATGTCGATTGACCCAAAGGCTTGGAGATTAACGGCGCGACCATCAATCGTCATCTCATAGCTTTGATCTGACCAGTAAGCATCCAATTTCTCCACACTATCACCATAGACACCTAATCCAACATTTACCTTTGTGCCTATCGGGATTTCACAAGTCTCTGTCAACGTGCTTTGATTGAATGGGCAGTGGATTTGTGTTGTGTATAGCACTTTATCATCATCCCCTGTGGTGATGAGAAAGTCGCCGATTTTATCCCCTGGATTAATCGTCTCGTTCTCGGCTTCGGGTTGAGCTTCTGCGATGGGCTGAGGTGTTGCCTGGGCACATGCACTGGAGATCATTGTGCAAAGTACGATCAGAGTTAGATGAACAAGCTTTTTCATGGTTGTTTTCC
>JBFYSV010000223.1:0-8381 GCA_041301185.1 Anaerolineae bacterium | reverse complement strand
TGCTCCTCGAAGAGCACTTCCACCGTCTCGCCCAGGTAAGCGGCGTTGATCTTGGCCGCGATGCTCTCTTGCAGCTCCTCGAGCAGGCGGAAACGCTCCCATTTCACCTCGTCGGGCACATCATCATCCATACGCCGCTCGGAGACGGTACCCGGGCGGGGCGAGTAGCGCGCCAGGTGAGCTACGTCCAGCTCCAACTCCGCCAGCAAATCGTAGGTACGCCGGAATTGGGCATCGCTCTCGCCGGGGAAGCCGACAATCACATCCGTGGCGATGGAGACGCCGGGGATGCGCTGGCGGATCTTTTCCACCAGGCGGCGGTAGTCACCCGCGGTGTAGCCGCGCTTCATATTCTCCAGGACAGCATCATCACCCGCCTGGACCGGCACCTCGATATGCGGCATCACTTTGGGCAGCTCCGCCACGGCATCCAGCAGCTCATCCGTCATCCAATTAGGATGGGAGGTGAGGAAGCGCACCCGCTGCAAGCCATCCACCTCGTGGACGATGCGCAGCAGCGCTGCCAGATCGGGCCCGTCGGGGATGTCTTTGCCGTAGCGGTCGACGATCTGCCCCAGCAGGGTGATCTCCCGCACACCCTGGTCGACCAGGGCGCGCCCCTCGCCAACGATCTCGCCCACCGACCGGCTGCGCTCCACACCCCGCCGGTAGGGGATGATGCAGAAAGTGCAGGCATGCGAGCAGCCCAGCACCACCGGCACGTGCGAGGCGACCAGCGCGCCGCGCTGGTGGGCGGGCAGCACCAGGTCGCCGTCCATCACAGCGAAGCGCGTCTCGGTCTCGGCCTGCTCCAGCTGGCGGCTGTCACCCTGGGTCAGGTAACTCACCAGCGGACCGGGATCGGATGGCGGCGAAAACACGTCCACAAACGGGAAGCGCTTCTTGAGCAGCTCGTGCCCGCGCACGCCCACCAGGCAACCCATCAGGTTGATCACCAGGTCGGGACGCTTCTGCTTGAGCGGGCGCAGCGAGAACAGTCGCCCCACGGCCTTGTCTTCAGCGCTCTGGCGCACCACGCAAGTATTGAGCACGATGACATCCGCCTGCTCGGCTAGCGGCTCGGCCTGGTAGCCGAGGTGCTCCAGGGCAGATGCAACGCGCTGCGAATCTGCCACGTTCATCTGGCAGCCTTCAGTCCAAATGTGATATTTCATGTCCGATATTATAACCGATTGGGTGGAGGGGTTTGATAAAGGAATACCCTAGAATTAGGATCAGCATAGAATCAGCCAACCGCCCCGGGAGTGGTGATAAAATACCCGTCTATGCGCGTGTCCCGCTTGAACCGTAACCTCCTGGTAGCCGCCGGCATTTTAATTGCCGTGGCTGTTCTTGCTATCCTGCTTTACCAGGTACCTGCCGTGAATACCCGCCTGGGCTGGCGAGTGGATTTTGCCCTGGCGTACCTGCGCGGCATTGCCAACCCGGTGGGGGAGGTGCCCACCGCCCTGCCGCCGCCGGAGGTGATCACCATCTCCCGCCTGCAACCCTCGCCGACACCCACCCAGGGACCTACCGCCACCCCTGGCCCAACGCCCACTCCTGCCCCCTCTCCCACGCCGATCCCGGGAGCCGTATCGCTCACCCCGCCGCGCTGGGAGAAACAAGCCGCCAATAACTGCGGGCCAGCCACCCTGGCGCTCTACCTGCGCTATTACGGCTGGGAGGGCGACCAGAACGATATCTCCGACGTGCTCAAGCCGCACCCCGAGGACCGCAATGTCAACGTGGAAGAGCTGCACTACTACGCACAGAACCGCGCCGGCTGGCTGAGTTCCTTATACCGGGTGGGTGGCGACCTGGAGACGATCAAGAAGCTGCTTGCTGCCGGTATTCCGGTGATGATCGAGGAGAGCTTCGACCTCAATACCAATTACTGGCCCAACGATGACCAGTGGGCAGCCCACTATAACCTGGTCACCGGCTACGACGACGCCACCCAGACATTCACCACCCAGGATTCGTATATCGGTCCCGACCAGCAGATTCCCTACGAGAAGCTGAACGAGTACTGGCGCAGCTTCAACTATGTCTATATCTTGCTCTACCCCCCGGACAAAGAAGGGACGGTCAAGGACATCCTGGGACCCCATTGGGATGTTGACTACAACCGCCAGCACGCCCTTGAGACTGCCCAGGAAGACGCCGAGCAACACCCGGATGACCCCTACGCCTGGTTCAACGTGGGCACCAACCTGGTGTACTTTGAGCGCTATCGCGAAGCCGCTCAGGCTTACGACCGGGCGCGCGAACTGGGTCTGCCGCAGCGCTTTCTGCGCTACCAGTTCGGACCGTTCTTCGCCTACTTCCACACCCGGCGCATGGAAGATTTAAAGTCGCTCACTGAGTACGCCTTGCAAATCACGCCCAATTCCGAGGAGGCCTTGCTATGGCAGGGCTGGATGCATTTCCGCAACGGTGATACGAACGGGGCAATGAGCAGCTTCCAGCGGGCCCTGGTGGAAAACCCCTTTTACCAGGACGCCCAGTACGCGATTAATTTCATCCAGGGGGGCCAATAAACGAGAACTGGCCCCTCTCCAGATGACTCACCTCCTGGATTGGGAGGGGGTATCCGGGTGGATCTTCTCTGCCCAAATACCCCCACCGATGCTTAACTTCGTGACGCCAGACCCATTATTGCATCGTTCGCAATACAGTGTTGACAAACAGGTGCAGGCCCGTTTCGGTCATTGCTGAGGGGGCATCATCGAAGCCCCACAACATAAACCAGCCGCTCTCCATTAACAGGTTGGCATATTCCCCCGGTTCAGCATCATTAAGTCCGAACACCTCCACCCCCGGAGGCTGATCAAGCACATATATGTCAACCCGATTGCTGGTGTCTTTGTATAACTGGAGCGGCTCTTTGGGCAAGGCGATATTATACGGAGTGCTCCAGATGCCATCGCTACTATTTGCCCAGACAATGGAAGTACCGTCCCCATGAGCGCCCTCAGGATAGCCGATCCCCAGGTTCAATTTCCCAAAGAAAGCATAGCCTCCTTCGCCTAATCCAAGGATGGGGCGCTCAGCCTGGACAATCGAACTGACTGCCGCCGGGATACCCCATTCATCCAGGTAGCCACTATCTGGGCTGATGATGATCAGGTCATAAACCGTGAAATCCCACTTGGGAGCCTGGTCGATATGGACTGCCTGAAACACCAGATGATGGTCGATGAGCAGCTTCTCATATTCAAGACGGGTTTGCAGATCATCCTTCCAGACGTAAGCTACCCGGCGCAATACGTTGAACCCAGCGTTGGCATAGCGCACGAAGGGCTCACCAGCGTTATTTATCCCCTCTGCTGCCAATTTTACCGAATAACCTCCTGGAGCAGAGACACCACTCAAGGTATTGGCATACAGACCATCGTCAGGCTTGCCATCACCGTGGGCGCCATCGTCAAAGAGCTGTAACAACGTCGAGCCGCTAAGCTGCTTCAATCCAGGCTGACCATACACACCCGGACCGGTGATCAAGGCGGTCATATTGGCATTTGCGATAGGCGCCAAATCAGTCAACACCCCATAGATCGGCACTGGCACACCAACCGTGCGCTGCGCCGGGTCGCCGCCTACGGCTGCGATCAAGGTGGTATCCGTCTTGCCGGAGAGAGCAAAGTGATACTCCTCAGCAGGCTTTAAAATA
Source organism: Anaerolineae bacterium (assembly GCA_041301185.1). Classification (GTDB taxonomy): domain Bacteria; phylum Chloroflexota; class Anaerolineae; order Anaerolineales; family UBA4823; genus JAQBDA01. The sequence goes on along the minus strand of JBFYSV010000223.1, from coordinate 4,705 downwards.
TTTATATGAACCTTCCACAGCCCGGGGACAGGCTGGTTGAGCCGCAATTGGTGATGGGTATCGCTGCGATATTCCTCATCTGGGGGAGCGATTTTCCCCGTGGGATCTTCGAGCGCCATCTCCATATCACCGTAGATGTTATCCCAGTTCAAGGAGAACAACGCCATAGGAAGGTCTGGGGGAATCTCCACGCTAAGGATGACAATCCTGGGCTCTTGAGCCGAACCTACCTGCTCGGTAAGCCGCTGGTAGCCATGGGTGATCTCGCCGATGGATAGATAGGCATCAGCCAGGCGGTTGGGCAGGGTAAGAGCAAGGTCAAGAGGCGGAGCCATGCTGATTTCTTTTACTGCTGATACAGAGGGGTTGACATCCACAAAGAAGTAGTTACCATGCTTGGCTCCGGCGATGCTCTGCAACAAGGCAGTATCGGCATCCTCGCCCAGAGCGACGGTGTGGACCACCGCATCCGTAATCGATGCTTCGATATCCGCCCAATAGGGCGCTACGTTCTCCCAGCCATCGCTGAGCAGCACTAGTGACCAGTCGTGATCCGCCTCCCCATCTGCGGTCAACAAGCCGTAGCCTTGCTGGACGCCCTGCCCCAGAGCGGTCGTGCCACTTGCCACCAGGGCATCGATTGCATCAATCGCATCCTGGCGCACGGTGGAACCCGGGGTAATCGTGGTCAACGGGAAATCGGTGCTGGTGCTGCTGGCAAAGCTGGTTACGCCAACCATATCGTCATTATTGAGGAAATCCACAAAAGCGCTGGCAGCATTCTTCGCCGCGTCTATCTTGTCATCGGCAAGCATGCTGCCCGAGCGGTCTAAAACGATCACTTCGTCATTCGGCGATTTAGGCAGATAAAAGACCGCATCCGATTCGGTATCTGCGCCGCTGCCAGACAGAGTGACGCTCAGATCGTAGTAATCTGCCGCCGGTTGGGTGGGCGGGTCGATCACCAGGAAGTGAGTGTCTGCCGATGGATAAATCGCCAGCACGCTACCCGCTGTACCGCCAATCTCGACAGTAAAATCGCCAGGGGTGAGAGCAAGCGACCAGCCTGCCGGAACTGCAGTACTGACCTGCGCCAGTATTTTATCGGGAGCGGTGTGATCCCCGGCATTCGTCGGATTGGCGTGCAACGGATATAGGATGTTAAAAATCGGCACGCAGGCTTGATTGCCCCCGGCGTTGAAGTTGTCCGTCTCGCCCAGTACAGATTCGTATTTACCGTTGTAGTTGGTATCCTCACAACCATCCGGGGAAAGGTCATCGTCGTTATCTGGATCTAACTCTTTACGGATTCCATCACTATCCCAGTCAGAGCCGCGATGGTTGTAGTCACCGGCGCTGTTGAAGACATATTCTCGCATGTCCTTCTTATCCGGCACCCAGTCCTCATCGCTATCGGCATCATAAGGATCGGTGAAAAAGCGCTGCGCTTCGTCAAAATCCATGATCCCGTCATTATCGCTATCCGTAGATACCGCAGGTTCGTCAGAACGGGCTGTCCCGCTGGCGGGGCCAACCCAGTATCCAGAGATGGTCTGGGTGCTGTAATCTTGCCAGCGCTCCAGATCAGGCGGCTGATCGGGATCAAGCACGTGGACGAACTGCCCGGTGGCATCGTCCCGGTAACCATCGATTACCATCATGTGCCCGGGGCGGCGGAACATGATCGGCCGGTCGTCATCGATCCAGGTTTTGATGTCGGAGAAGGCTGGTTTGCCCCCCGGGGTGGTGATGGTGGTATTTAATGCCCAGGAGATTCCCTCATCTTCTTCGTCGGGATAATACATGCCACGGTCAAAGCCCAGGTCGTTATCCGGGTTGGAATCATTCGTGCCTGGGTTTGTGTTAGCGCTCCACTCCTGGATGATATAGTAGCTGATGCGGTCCATGGTCAGACTGCCACCATAGTAACTGGCCATCATGCGAATGGAAGCGCGCACGCAGTACATATTGCCGTGCATGTATTTAGTGTCATCGACACACGGCGGGGTGACGCAGGGGGCAGGGGCATCCCAGGCGTTCTCTGGCAAATCGGTGGTGGAATCGCCTTCTGGAGCGCCGTCCAATCCGAGCAGGCGGCTATCCTTGTTTTGGCGGATCTTCTGGATGCCCAGCACTTTTTCAGCGGCAGGGTTGGATAGCACTGAGTTTACTACATCAATCGTAAATGCCGCCGTCCAGTCACCGGCAGGTAAGGGGCGTACACGCCAGGAATAACTCCCCGCGCCGAGAGCAGGGTCGGGCTTGTAGTAATTCTTGGTTATCTGTACATCGAATAACGCGCTGCTGAAATCGGCGTCATCATCGAGCTGAAACTGGTAGCCGGTAGCGCCGCTGGCCTGCCGCCATGCCAGAGAGAGGGTAGCAGTTTCCACCCTGGCACCATCCTCCGGGGTCACATAGAGCACCGGTTGGACGGGATTGGCGCTGCCCGGGGTAAGGTTGGCTGACGGGTAGTTAGCCCAGTTTTCCGCCCCAAACCCGTCTGCCCCGGGGTACCGCCCAAGCGATTCTTCGGGCTCCAGCAGATCTTCCAGGCTGATATCGCCCAGCCCACTTTCAAAGCTGGCTGCCTGCCCGGGACCCCAGACCCCAGCCGCTACGGCATTGGCGCCAGCAACCTCCGAGAAACCGCCCCAGGCGAGGAAATCGACGATATGGTCTGCGTCCTGCGCCCCAGATCGGTAGAGACCCACCTGACCGGATTCATCGCTGAAGATGTCCCCCAGACCAGCGGGAGTATGCAGCACAATCTTGTCATCTGTAGCATCGTAATCGTTGTTTGCCGGGCCGGTACCATCAAATAAAATCAAGATGTACACATCCCGGGGAACATCCGACAGGGCGTCTGGCAAGGTGTAGTGCTGTCCCGTCTCATTACTGACCTGCCAGGCGCGCAAATCTATCCCAAGAACGCCTTGCGGAGAGGTACTTGCCGGCTCTGAATACTGCGCCGCCTGGAAATCCATTGCGGATGTACCTGTTGAAGCCTGCAGGATTGCCGGCAAGAAGAGACGTTGCATGGTTTGACCAATGTATAGCTCGACCCAGGCAGCCTCCCCTTCTGCCGGTTTGGGCATGACTTCATTCAGCACTACGTAAAAATCACCAACAGCCTGTGAGCCGCCAGGGGAGGCAGGCAGCGCAGGCGGCAGCACACTGGCAACACCTGCCTGAAAAAGCAGGATCGAAACCGTTGCCAGGAAAACAGCCGGGAAAAGAATGTGAAACAAGCGGGTTTTCATACGGGTCCATCCTTTGCTATCGAGCAGTAACTGACCATTTCAGAGGCTACGCCATGCGGGGGATTACTCTCCTGAACAGCGCAACATCTTATTGCTTGTAAATACCTGGCAAATATACACGCCTAGACGCCCAGATGCGCAGGCGTACATATGCGGCAAAACCATCTTCTGGTCGCCGATAGACGACAACCCCGGTCGGGGAGAGGGAGCGCCAGTAAGCACCCACACGATCATCTGCAACATAGCCAGCAGGCGGGTTATTGCCAAAATCTGCACCGCCCAGGTGGCGCTGGTTAATGCCGTTGGCTTCTCCGCCATCATATTGGAGAAAATCCACCAGATACCCTTCGGCACTACCACCCAGGTTGTAAGACAAAACCTTGGCCTCGTCAGGAGAAAGCCCTACCCAGCCACTATCATAAGCGGGGGGAGTCACACGCCAGATTCGCACACGCACTTCTTCCGCATAAATATCTTCTGGGCGGCGGTAGGTGGTAATACTGGTGGCGGTAAGGCTTCGCCAATACGCGCCGACACGGTCATTTTCTGCGCCAATGATGGTCTTAGCGCCAAAATCCGCTCCGCCGTAGTAGCGCTGGTTGACGCCATCCGCTGCGCTTCGATACTGCATATCCACCAGATAATCGTCCACGTTACTGCCCAGGTTATGGACCAGGGTCTGAACGGCATCCTGCCCCAGGGGGAACCAGCCGCTATCATAAGCCGGGGAGGGCATAACCCAGATGCGCAGGCGAATTTCCGGGGCATAGTCATCTTCGTCCCGGCGGAAGACAAACACTGATACGTCCGTCAGGCTGCGCCAATACGCGCCAACGCGATCATCGGCAAGGTGCCCCGGAGCAGGGTTGACACCAAAATCAGCTCCTCCATAGTAGCGCAGGTTTATCCCATTCTCATCAGGGGAGCGATATTGGGTATCCACCAGGTAATCGTCCGGGTCGCCACCCAGGTTGTGGGAGAGCTCTACAGCACTTGCTCCCGCCTCCAGCGCAACCCAGTCGCTATCGTAATCTGGCGCTTCTGGCACCCAATAGTCTGGCGGTGGCGTGGTGATATACTGCCAGATGCGCACGCGTACCTCTTCAGCATAGGTGTCTTCCGGGCGGCGGTACACAGTGATGCTGGCATCGTCCAGGCTACGCCAGTAAGCTCCTACCCGATCATCAGCTAGGTGACCCGGGGCAGGATTGGCGCCAAAATCAGCGCCGCCGTAATAGCGCAGATTGACTCCATCCACGGTTGCAGCGCGAAATTGCATATCCACTACGTAATTGTCAGGATCGCCACCCAGGTTGTGAAGGAGGGCCTGGGAGGTATCTAACGCCAGAGGGACCCAGCCACTATCGTAAGCCGCAACAGGGCGCACCCAGATGCGTACTCGCACCTCAGGAGCATAGATATCCTCTGCTCGCCTGAACACA
>JBFYSV010000222.1:0-10866 GCA_041301185.1 Anaerolineae bacterium | reverse complement strand
CCACGGGTCAGCCATATCAATATAATGGGGATGGTAAGCATGACCGGATTGCCCGGTGGTGATGATCGATAACGAGTTGCTGAAATTTTGCAGGTCAACGATCATTCGCTCGGAGGGCATTGAGTCGACCTCGTACGACTCGGCGGCATCCCAACCGGTCGCGTTGACGATCTCGTCACCGCCGGAGGTGCGGAAGGGGCCGCGGTTGAAGATCGCCTCGATGGGAGCCACGCCCGACTCGCCCAGGCTTGGGTTGCGGAAGGTGATCGTGTGCAGGTCTCCCCAGTTCCACTTCTCGGGATCTTTACCCTGAGTTGTCTCCAGCTCTGCCACTGTGGCCGCAAAAGCGCGGGCAAAGATCTGGTCGCGGTCCTCGACCTCGGGAGTGGATTTATCATCCCACCAGGGGTTATCCGGCTCTTGAGACAGGTTGCCCACCACGTCGAACCAGCGGCCTCCACCGCCGGGCCAGAAATCCTCCGGCAGGTCGTCATGGAAAGTCAGCGCCAACAGCTGTTTCCAAAACACGTTAAACAGCGCGGCGGGAGCCGAGTCCATCTGATCCTGGTAATCCCAGTCGCGCAACAGGGCGCGGGCATTCTCTAGCTCGATATTATCCAGCGGCACCTGGAGTAAGATGGGTACCAGATCCACGGCGTTCAGATTTTTATTGTCACCATGCATCTGCTGGATGTATTCCACGCTGATCGGACCGGGAGAGTTCTCAATCATCTCTACGATGCGCAGAGCGCGGTAGCCTTGCGCCCAATAATAAGAGATCGGGTACGGGTAATCCGCGCTGACCACGGCATTGTTGGCGGTAGCGACATAACCCTCGGGTGGATTGAAGGTGTGGGGTAGCTCTTCGAAGGGGATATACCCCTGCCACTCGTATTCGTCGGTCCAACCCGGCACCGGCAGGCGTCCAGTATGGTCTGGGTTGCGGATGGGGATCCAGCCTGGGGTCTGGTAGCCAATATTGCCTTCCACATCGGCGTAGACGGTGTTTTGAGACGGCACGGTAAAATAGCTGGTAGCCTGGCGGAACTCATCCCAGTTCTGGGCGCGGTTATAGCCCAAGATCGCCTTGATGATTTGGGTCGGTTGCAGGGCTGTCCAGCGCATGGCAACCGCGTACTCGTTTTCCAGGTCAAGCTCAGATTCTTGATCCAAATCTTCCAGCGCGCCGTACAATCCAGAGATCAGCGGACCATGCCGGGTGTTGCGCACAACCAACTCCACCGGATCGCCCCCTGCTACCTGAATCGTCTCGAGCCGGATTTCCATATCCACCCACTGACCGTTAACCTCGTACTGGTCAGGATTCTCCGGGTTGATCCTTTCAATGTACAGGTCGGCCACATCCGGTCCGACGTTGGTGAAGCCCCACGCCACCCGGTCGTTATGCCCGACAACCACCCCCGGCACACCCGCAAAAGAGTACCCGGTGACCTGGTAAGGGCAATCGGCGCTTTTGGGAGTGCAATACAAGCCAATCTCATACCAGATGGCGGGCATCTGCACGCCCAGGTGCATGTCATTTGCCAGCAGGGGCATACCACTGGCGGTGCGCCCTCCGGCGATCACCCAGTTGTTGGAGCCGATACCGTCACGCACACCGCCTGCCTGGGTGGCAAGCAAACCACTCACGTTCTCAATCATGCCGGCCAGATCGCCAAATAGCGGGGCAAGCTCCGGCGGTAGGTTCGGGTTCTCCTCCCCGGCAGGCGAATGAGCACTGATCTGAAAGCCAGGCAGAATTACGGGATGGTCATCAGGGTAAGGTGGGATGATCTCATCCACCTGTTCAGGGCTGAGGAACTCCAGCAGGCGGGCCAGCTCGATCTCGGCGGACATCTGGCTTTCGCCCAGATCCCAGGCCATCACTTTAGCCCAGGCCAGCGTATGCTCCGGCAGCCAGGGTTCGGACTGGTATTCGGGAGTCAGCAGCTTCAGAATGGCATACTCCAGGCTCAGGGCGCTGCCCTGGTGCTCTGCCAGGTAAGCATTAACGCCATCGGCATAGGCTTGCAAGATTGCCTGCTCAGCTGCATCCATGGCGGCAAATTCTTGCTCTGCAATCCGCGCCCAACCCAGGGTTCGCAAGAACTGGTCTGTCTCAAGCTGTGACTCGCCGAACATCTCAGATAAGCGTCCGGCGCTGATATGGCGCCAGAAATCCATCTGCCAGAAGCGATCCTGGGCATGGACGTAGCCATTGGCGAAGAACAAATCATGGGCGGTTGTGGCATAGATATGTGGGATGCCGTACGAGTCACGGTAGATGTCTACCGCTCCGTCCAGGCTACTCAGGCGGATCTCGCCATCGGTGCGGGGGAATGAGCGCCGGACGGTGTACAGGCCAAATCCGGCTGCCAGGACAACCAGCAACAACAGGATACCGAGTAGGACGAGCAAGATTCGGCGGAACATATGGACCTCCTATGACTGGCTTATTCAGTTCGCCCGGGCCATTCCATCGGCATCCCCGCCGGTCTGGCTCCGGGGTGGAGTTAATTCTCTTGACTTCCTGAAGCGACCACCATTGCGATGGCAAGGGTGGCGGTGTGGCTCAGGCTAAGCGACCATTCCACCAGGCAAAGCTGGCGCGCCAGTAGCTCGGCAGCGCCGTGCAGGTACAGCAGCGGCTGGCGGGCAGGGCCGCGCAGGACCTCGATCTCATGCCAGTTGACCGGGCCAATCCCGGTGCCAAGAGCTTTGGCAACCGCTTCTTTGGCAGCGAAGCGGGCTGCCAGAGAAGCGCTATTCCGCCCAACTTCCTCCAGTTCCTGGGGAGTAAAGATGCGATTAAGAAATCGCTCCCCGTGACGGTCAATAGCGTCTTGCAGGCGCTGAATTTCAACCAGGTCGACTCCGCTGGAGAGGGGCATGGCAATCGTCACTCTCAGGGACCGGCAATGCCGATCGCCAACCGGTCTGGGTGCAGGTAGGTGCTGGCAGTCTCGAGCACCTGCTCGAGGGTTACGCCTCGTACAAGGTCGGGGTAGCGCCGGTAATAATCCGGGCCCAGGTTGAAACGCTCCAGGTTGAGCAACGCCCCGGCGACACCCCCATTCGTCTCCAGGGTGAGCGGCAGGCGTCCGATAAAATTCGCCTGGCTATCGCTCAACTCTTCTGCTTCGACAGGCTCATTGACAAAGCGAGCGACTTCCTGGCGGATCAGGTGGATGGCTTTTTCGATGTTTGCTGGATCGACGCCAGCCGAAATCGTCCACGGTCCGGGACCCAAGCCACCCGCCAAACTGCTGTGGGCGTAATAGGCCAGGCCAGCTTTTTCACGCACGGCATCCCCGATGCGACCCATCATCCCAAACTGCCCGAGCACGCTGTTGCCCAGCACGGCGGCAAAATAGTCTGGAGATAAACGGGCAGGACCGGCAACCCCCATGACGATATCAGCCTGGTATTTGCCTGGGATGGCAACGATCTTGCGCTGGGTTTCCGTCAGGCGGGTGATATCGGGTAAAGGAGGCGGTGTTGGCTGCTCGGGATTGCGCCAATCACCCAGCACCTGAGCCGCCATTTCAACCGCTTTGTGTGGCTCGACGGCTCCCACAACAGCGATCACCATGCCTGCCGGGCCAAAATACCGGCGGTGGAACTCTACGAGATCGTCGCGGCTGATCGCCTGGATGGTCTCCGGGTAGCCTTCTTCTGAGCGCTGGTAGGGATGGTTGGCGTATACCAGCGAGTCAAAAGCCAGGGTAGCCATCTCGCCGGTGTCCTGGGCGCGCATAGCCAGGCGGGTCATGATCTGGGTGCGCAAGCGCTCCACTTGCACCTCGGGAAATACAGGCTGGCGGAAGGCTTCTGAGATCAGCCCCAAAAGCAACCCCAGGTCTTCAGCCAGGGCTTTGCCGCCAAAACCGATCGAGTGGGTGCTGCCTTCAATGCTCAGGTTGGCGCCGACCGATTCAAGAGAATCGTAGATCTCCTGGAAATTGTGCTGCTGCGTGCCGCGCAAGAGCGCCGAGGCGGTGAAATCAGCCAACCCCAATTTTTCGTCTGGGTCGAACAGGCTGCCGCACTGCAGGTAACCACTGGCAACGACCGATGGACTGTTGAAGTTGGGTCTTGCCAGGATGACGATGCCATTGGGAAGGATGGCACGGGTAATATTTTCAGGACCGGGAAGTGAATCGGGATTGCCGGTGGAGTTGCCTAGTGCGCCGGTATCGATAAAGCTCATCCTTCACCTTCCTGTTCGTCGGTGGCGCCGTTGCCGGTGGGCAGGTAGATCCCCAGCACCCGTTGTTGCGGTCGCATGTAGGCCTGGGCAACGCGCTGCACGTCTTGTGGTGTGATTGCAGCCAGGTTATCGAGATATTTCAGGAACCAATCGTAGCTGTCGAACATCTCCGAAAATCCCAGCCAGAAGCCCTGGTTGGTGATACTCTCGCTGCCATAGGCGAACATGGCGCGAGCCTGTTTGACCGCCCGGGCGAGCTCATCGGCTGGCGGGGGTGTGTCTTGCAGGCGGTGGATCTCATCCTCCAGGACGGAGATGATCTGCTCCGGTTGCCGGTCGGGACGCATGATGAGGGTGAACGTGTGCAGGAAGGGGTCGATGGTAGCTTGCAGCCCGCCATAGACACTGACTGCGAACTCGCCATCCACCAGGGCGCGGTACAGGCGGGAGGTCTTGTTCGAGATGCCGCCGCCGAACATGTTCAGGTTGCTAGGTCCGCTGAGCAGGCTGTCCAGCACGGTGAGGGGGAAGAAATCGGGGTGAGAAGCAGCAGGCGCCCGGTGGGTGACCTGGATAAAGGTAGTCTCCCCTGGGCCTTCAACAATGATGCGCCGCTCTCCGGATTGGGCAGGCTCAGATCGTGGCTGCCATAAGATGCCATCGCCGGGGGGGATTGCCTCGTACAGCTCGGTGATGCGGTCCAGCATGGTCTGGGTATCGAAATCGCCGGCTACTGCCAGGACGGCATTATTGGGCACATAATAGGTGCGGTAGTGGTGGTAGAGATCATCGCGCTGGATGGTTTGCAGGTCTGCTAGGTCGCCGATGATCTCGTGATGGTAAGAATGCACCCGGAAGGCCGCCGCTTGCAGCTCCTCGCCCAGGCGGAAGAGCGGCTCATTTTCATTGCCCTGGCGCTCAGAGATGATCACGGTGCGCTCCGAAGCCACCTCATCCGGATCGAAAAGGCAGTTTAAGATGCGGTCTGACTCAAGGCGCAGCGCCAGGTCGATTTTGTCGGCTGGCATGGTCTCGAAGAAAGTCGTCCAATCCAGGTAGGTAAAGGCATTCCAGAAACCGCCATCCCGGGATATAGCCTTATCCAGCACCGCCGGCGGAAACTGGGGCGTGCCCTTGAAAAGCATATGCTCTACCCAGTGCGAGATACCTGTGATCCCGGCGATCTCATTGCGTGAGCCAACCCGGTACCACAGCCAGTGGCTGATGATCGGTGCATTGTGAATTTCCTTCAGCAACACAGACAGCCCGTTGGAGAGGCGCAGTTTTGTTACTGGCGAGTCTTTTATTGTTTGATCATCCATACTCCGCTTTCCCTGACACGAAATTTTTCAGCCAATATACCGTCCTTACTCGTTAAGAATCCAGTTGCACAACCAGCCAGTCCACCGGCCACACAAAGGTGTTTCCTGCCAGGAATCGGGCAGGGGGGTGAGCAATTCGTTATAGGGTGCTACCACGTTGCGCAGTCCCAGGAATGGCTCGTGCAGCTCGGTCTGGTTGAGGGGGATGTTCACCGGCACCGTGAGATTAACCGGCACACTCAGCTCAACCGGGACGGTCTGGCTGACTGGGATGGTCATATCCAGGCGGATGTTTAGCTCCGTGCCTTCTTTGAGCACCAGGTCCAGAGGGACTGCGGACCCGTTCAGGTAGATGGTGGCGTTTTTCACGGGCGTGTTTTGAGTCAAAATCACCTGAGTATCCTGGCGCAATGGCAGGTCAAAGACGACCGGCATCTCATCTTGCACAAGAATGGTGTCCTGCACCTGGATGGTGGTCACGATATGGGCCTCATCCATCCGAACAAAGTTTTTGTACAGGCCGTTGATCAGCTGCCCGCCAACCAGCCCTTTGATGGCAAACAGCTCGCGCCCTAATATGATCAGGCTGGCGATCAGGATCAGGTTGACCGTTAGCGAGATCAGGCTGGCAACCGTCCAGAAGGCAGGTCCGAATTTTCCCTGCCAGACCCAGCGCCGGATCTTGGGTGATGCAGAGCCTTTCCCGCTCTCAGGCGCGGGCTCTTGCGCTGCCACGTTTTCGATCGGTGTAACTTCCTCCGGGGAGATATCCATGCCCAAACTCCTCGTAATTATGGAACCGCCTAAGAATTATTCCTGAATATAGCACAGAGACTCAAATTGTGAAAGCGAAACAGGAAATTAATCTTAATTGGATAAGTGCCAATGATACTTGTGATTTTATTCCCTGCCTACTATAATGAATGCTGGAGGGGTGAAGTGGTCCTGTAATCAGAAACAGTAGACACGATAGATGGAGGAAAGCAAACTTGAGCACCGAAAATCACAATCAACAAGCTGTCGTCGTCGTTGGAGCTGGTCCGGCAGGTCTGTTTGCCGCCCGCGAGCTGGCAAGCGCCGGGTTGCGGGTGGTTGTTTTGAACCGGGACATTAAACCCGGCGGGCTGGCGGAATATGGCATCTACCCATCCAAGCATAAAATGAAGGAGGGGTTACGTAAGCAGTTTCGCCAGATCATGCAGCTGCCAAATCTGGATTACTATGGTAACGTGGTCGTGGGGGAGCAGGGTGATCTGAGCCTGGCACAGCTACAAGAGATGGGCTTCAAGGCCATTATGGTCTCCGCTGGGGCGCAGGGTACCAAGTGGCTGGGCTTGCCGGGCGAGGATATCCCCAAGGGTGTATACCATGCCAAGGATATCGTCTATCACTACAACCGGCTGCCGCCCTACGCGCTGAAACCGTTTCACATCGGGCGGCGGGTGGCATTGGTGGGGGTGGGCAACGTGATGCTGGACATTGCCCGCTGGCTGATCCGCACTGTGAAGGTGGACGAGGTCTATGCTGTGGCGCGGCGCGGGCCGGCAGAGGTCAAGTTCGATAAGAAAGAAATGGAATACGTGATTGCCAACCTGGATCTGGCAGCCCTGGACCAGGAGCTGAAACGGGTTGCCCCTGTGATGGAGGCGGTGGAGCAAGATCCAAACGAGGCCCGCGTGTATATCCACTCAGCGTTGCCCAAAGCGCTGGAGCCGGTCTCGCAGACGCGTTTCTACCTCAACTTCCTCGCATCTCCCACGCAGATCCTGGGCGACGAGAACGGGCAGGTCTGCGGGCTGGAGGTCGAAGAGACCCGCCTGGTGCGCACCAACGGTGATACCAAGGCGCGCGGCACAGGCGTCAAGCAGATGATGAACGTGGACACGGTCATCTTTGCAATTGGCGACCGGGTGGATGACAAATTCGGCCTGCCGGTGCAGTGGAACGAGTTTGTCAAGAACCCCGAGCCAGGCTTCCCGGTGGATGGCATTTCTTACGAAGCGTTTGACCCGCAGGCAAACAAGCCCCTGGCGGGAATCTTTGTGGCGGGTTGGTCGCGGGAGGCCAGCAGCGGGTTGGTGGGGGTGGCACGCAAGGATGGCGAGCGCGGCGCCAAGGCAGTCCTGCAGCACCTTGAGACGCTGCCCGCCGGGGATGGGGCGGAAGACACGCTCGCTGCCCTCCAGGCGCGCCTGAGCCAGCTCGGCAAGCCAGTGATCATCAAGGATGATATCCTGCGCCTGGAAGTCGTGGAGCAGGCTGAAGCCGAGCGGCAGGGGCTGGAGGAATTCAAGTTTGCCAGCAACGAAGAGATGTTGAATGCGATGGGCCTGGGGCTGGCGCAAAGCGTGTAGATCATCCTTATCAAGTGCCGATTAAGTCAAAAAATGAGTGGAGCCAGGATCGAGCGGCTCCACTTTTGTCCTTATTTAAAGATTTTCTGCAAGAACTCTTATAGGCCTTACGCAGTTTGGGGGGAGTGGGGGTGTTTGGGTGGGCGAAGCCCGCCCAAACTCCCCCAATTTCCCAATCGAGTGCGTAACTCATATCTTAATCAAACCATAAAGGACAGACCTTTGCCCTCAGTTGGTATAATGAGTTGTTTGTTTATCTTTTATCGGTAAGGAGCAGCGATCATAGGTTGCAGGATCTTGTCAGGATTGTACTGCCTTGCACCTATCGGATAAGTCCAATGAATGAACTGCGACAGCTTCTATATCGGATCACTGCAACCATCATTTTGCTGGTAGTTCCTATGGTCTACCTACCACAAAACCAGGCAGAACCTGCGTACCGCATATTCCTACCAGCCGTCCAGATCAGCACTGATGGGTTATCGCTGGCAATTGCAGAGGTCTCTGACAACCGTGCGGATTACCCGAGCAGCCAAATACCCAAATTTGATAAATTCGAGATTAGCTTCCAGGTCCTGAACACAGTTGCTGGGAACTTCCAGCTTCCCTTTGATCCCAACCCTCCTAATGGCATTGATCTCTCCTATCCAAAGCACAACGGTATCACGGTCGATGCGCTGTTCCTGCCTCCAGGAGAGACCGACTGGGGTAAAGCTATCCGACAGCCAGCATTCTATTACCAGTATTTCGATGACCAAATCAAATTAAGCTGGGATGGTAGAAACCGGGAATGGTACCATCCCACGGGGAACTTCGCCTGGAAAGCTCGCTTTTCGCCACACCTGCCAGGCATCTGGCAGTATAAGCTCACTGCTCAGGATAGCGGCGGGAGCACCGACTCCCTTCCAATATCATTCAGCGTGATCGATTCGAACAAAACCGGTTTCTTGCGGGTCAGCCCTACAGACCATCGCTATTTTGAGTTCGATAACGGCGAGCCATTTCACGCCCTGGGCTTCCAAGGAGCTGGAGCGTTTGATGATCCCTCTTTGGCGAATGAGCCACACTACCAGACTTACGCTCAAAATGGAATTAACCTGATCCGCATCTGGATCAGTGGCATGTATGGCACATCCTGGCTGGAATGGCTTGGTGGCAGGAATATCTACGACGGCTATCTGCCGAGAGCGGGCACGGAGGCTTTTCACGACCCCGTTAGGAACCAGGATAGCCTCACCATGGTGCTCGATTATGGAATCAACGGCGACACTGGCTGGTACGATGCCTGTCGTTTCCAGTTCTGGAATGATCCAGAAGCGATAAAACCATACACGGATTATCGCTTGCAGATCACATATTGGGGTGAAGGTATCAGTGGTCCGCGCAAAACAAATTATCCGAATTATGGGCTGGTGGGTAAGATTGGTGGGGGCTGGGAGGTAGATTGCTACGAGCCAGATACCAGCAGCGTGGTTACCAATTATGGCGGAAGCACTTTGAACTGGGAAACTCTCCAGGGTACCTGGTACTCGGGCGAGAACAACTTCTTGCCACGCATCTACCTCGGCTTGGAGAACGTGATCCAGGGCAAGGCATTTATTTACTCTATCTCGCTGCGTGAAGATCTGGGGAACGGAAACCTGGGACCGGAAATCCTCAACGAACCGTCGATGGAATACGAGACTTATTTCCCAGAGCAAAGTGCCTACGCTTTGGATAAAATCGTTCAACTCGCTGAAAATTATGGGGTTTACCTCAAGTTGGTGATCATGGAAAAGAATGACATGATCTACAACAAGCTGGATGACGACGGCAGTTTTGTTCTCAACGGCGAGGAAGATAATATAGACGGTTTCTACGGGCTTGGGCGGGATAGCAACAAGACCCGCTGGCTGCAGAGAGCCTGGTGGCGCTACCTGCAGGCTCGCTGGGGTTATTCCCCCAACATCCACTCTTGGGAAGCGACCAACGAAGGCGACCCCTGGCGGGATACCCATTACCAGCTCACCGACGAGATGGGCAAATTCATGCACTGTGAAGTCTTCGGGGTCGACGTATCTGCAGGCGACGGGCAGATGTGTGTCTACGATCACCCAAACAGCCACATGGTGACCACTTCCTTCTGGCACTCCTTCCCTGCTACACAATTCTGGGACAACAGCAGCTATCCAAACGTGGATTATGCCGATGTGCACGCCTATATCAGCACCAGCGCGGTTGGCATTCCAGATCCCGAGTTGGAAAAAATGCAGTGGGATGCGGCATACTATCACTTCGGTCACAGCCAAACATTGAGCGGGTGGGACATTGGGAAGCCGATTGTGCGAGGTGAGGCGGGCATCGATTCGTTGGATCAGCAGATGGAACAACCGGATTTAGCCCTGGACCATAATGGCGTCTGGCTGCATAACTACCTTTGGTCCACGGTCGACCTGGGTGCCCTGATGGAGCTATACTGGTGGGGTGACAACCGTGAGACGCAGCCCGGTCCGGATGGCAGTGCAGGGCTGCACGAAATATACCGCTATTTCCACGATTTTATGCAAAATATCCCGCTGAACAACAGCAGCTACCTGGAGGCAAATGCAAACGCGAGCGATTCTACGCTTCGGGTTGCAGGCCAGAAAGATCTGCAAAACAACCGGGCGCACCTTTGGGTGCAGAACAAAAATCATACCTGGAAGAATGTGGTGGATGGCATCAGCGGGATCAGTGGGCTGTCAGGCACAGTCACTGTTAATGGTTTTTCGCCAAACACAACCCTTGAGATTGAATGGCATACCTTCACCAGCCAGGGATTACCGACTATCCTCTATACCACTGCCACCACCAACAGCAGTGGGGTCCTGGTGCTCAGCCTGCCGGACGATCCGGCAATCACGGATGTGGGGATCAAGATCGGCAGCTACAGCGGGTAGATGATGGCAAGTGACCGCGGTCGATCATCACGTCTATCGCCTGCTTGAGGTCAGAGCAGGGG
>JBFYSV010000221.1:0-16514 GCA_041301185.1 Anaerolineae bacterium | reverse complement strand
GGACGAGATGGATACGAACCGGGTTGCTCATCGCCTGGCATAGATTGGCCTGGAGCTCAAAAATGGATTGTGCTATCATGCTGCCACCTCTCTTGTTAGCGTTATCTATCCAGTCATTCAGACAGACTATCGGATCTTTCTGGATAGCCCATGTCTTCTAACATCTCGCGCAGCAAGGCGTTCAACTCATCAGCCTGGATGTAGCCCACAATCTCCATATCTTGCCCGGTTACACCTGGTACAGTAGCAATGGCGTTCTGGATCATTAACGAAAGCGGCACAGCAATCGGGCAGAGCGGGGAGGAAGGTCGAAACTTGTATGCTACATGCCCATCCATATTTACGACCAGATCCTCAATCAAGCGCATGCGCACCACGTCCACACCTGTCTCAGGGTCGATGACACTGGATAGGCGCTCTAATATTGCCGCCCGCAGCGCTTTATTTTCTGCCATCCCTCACTCCCTTGATCCCGAAGGTAAAAGCTGGTCACCAGTATTTTCTCTGCTTTAGTTATATGCTTTGCGGGTTGTCTCATCTGCCATTGTTGGCTCAATCAACGGTTTCCAGGCAAGATCATCCCATGTACCCAGATGAGTGTGCATCTCAAGGTATTTCTGAGGAATCGGGTGAGTACCCACTACAACCCGGACTCCATATCGTTTCTCTAGAAAATCCTTGAATGTGTGAATATAAGGGCATGGAGGATAACCAACAACCAAACCGGTTGCCAGATGGATAACTTGAGCCCCATTCTTCACCATCTCTTCTCCGGTATACTCAACATTACCTCCCGGGCAACCATCACAGGTTGTATAACCAACTAGCTCCACATCTACATCAGAATAGATGCTGAACGCACCCTCTTTGTTTCTCATAGCCCGCAGGCACTTACCCCCGGCGCAAGTCCGGTAGCGGTCACAGATGATGATCCCTATCTTCGTCTTATTATTCATATTCACTCCACCATCTTTAAATTTTTTAGATGTAGTTCATCCAATCAGGCAGAAACCAGTTTGGTTGCCACCTTCTGCCATACCTCTACCAGAGCCAGACTTGCTGGTGAGTCAGGCTGGTAAGTAGTCACCGGTTCACCGTTGACCATCGCCCACGTGACCGTTTCATCAAATGGTATCTTGCCCACCACCTCAATCTCATATTGGTCGCAATACTTGACAATCTGCTCGCTGCCCTGCAGGTAAAGATCGGCTTTATTGATGCATACCAGAGGCGGCACACGGAAATGGCGTACCGTTTTCAGAACCCGCTCCATATCGTGGATACCTGCTGCGGTTGGCTCCACCACAATCAGCGCCAGATCTGCGCCTGAAGCTGCCGAAATCACCGGACATCCGATGCCTGGCGGACCATCGACAATGACAAGTTCGGCCTGGGTGTCCAACCCCATCAGGCGAGCTTGCTGCTTGACCAGGGTTACCAGTTTGCCAGAGTTTTCCTGGGCAGGGCGTAGCTCGGCGTGGAATAGTTGCCCGTAGCGGCTGCGCGAACGATACCAGTATCCGGCAAGCTGGGTTTCCATATGTATGGCAAGCTCAGGGCACTGGTAGACGCAAGCTGCGCATCCATCACAGGCAATTGGATCCACCAGATAGGTAAAACCATTCGTCGAAGCCGGCGGGATGATCGCATCGAAGCGGCAGACCTGCTCACAAGTACCACATCCCTGGCATAAGGCTTCATCAATTACTGCAATCGAACCGCCCCAAAATTCATGCTCTTCTTGCTTTTCCGGTCTGAGCACCAGCTCCAGGTTCGCCGCATCAACATCGGTATCCGCCAGAACCGCTCGCACAGGCGGTGAGCCTTCGCACGCCAGGTGGGCAAAAGCAGCAGCAACACTGGTCTTGCCCGTTCCGCCTTTTCCGCTCAAAATAACTAATTGCTTCATTGGCTCCTTGTCATCTCGTTACGGGTAAAGCGGATCAGTCCAAGCACGATGTTCGCCCGCGGCACTCGCTGCATATATGCCCGGTACTCATCCCCAAACTTGTTCAATCCCTCCTGGTCAGCATCCCTGATTTCCAGATAGATCAGTATCATAGATATACTACCCACCAGGATCACCAACCAGTGTTGCGCCAGGAACATAAGCGCCAGGTTGAAAAGCATCCCAGCCAGATATTGGGGGTGACGAACAATCGCGTACAGGCTGGTATCAACAAGCTGGTTAGTATGGACATAACTTTCGCTTTTCGCAACACCGCCATATTTCCGCAAGATGAAGATTGGTGCAATCCCAAAGATTAGCGAAAGAATCCATATTCCCCATCCTACCCATTGCAGAGGTCCCCATCCTGGCAGTTTATAGACAAAAAATGCCAGAATATATTGGGTTACGATCAAAACACTGGCGACCAGGATCGCACCTGAATATCTTCTTGGCTCCATTGTAGTTAGCCAACATTACTGGAACTGCTCTTCACCTGAATTCCGCTCCCATTGTCAAGAGACATCTGTCGATATAGTTCTCTAAATTGGGGGATTAATTCAGGGCGGATTTCTACCAGCGTCTTTCCCCGGGCAATACCTTCAGCGATTTCTCTCTCGAATGGGATACGCATCAAAATCGGCAACCCGACATCCCGGCAGTATGCTTCCACAACAGTTGTAAATTCGCTAGATGGGGAATGGTTGTTATAACGGTTCAACACCACACCCGCCGGAATTTGCAGTTCGCTCGCCACCTGGGCTGCCAGCTTCAAATCGTGGAGCCCAAACGGTGTTGGCTCAGTGACAAGCAGAAGGAAATCAGCGCCCCGCACCGCTTCAACCACAGGGCAAGAGGTGCCCGGCGAAGCATCAACAATCACTACCCGCCCAGGTTGTGAGGCAGTCCATTTCTTTAGCTGGCGAATAACGGGCACGGCCATCGGCTCACCGACATTCAATACACCCCGCGCAAAATCAACCCCAGACGGCGTGAAACCACGCTCCAGTACCCCCAGTACATCCAGTGTCTCGCTGATCGCTTTCTCAGGGCAGGTCAATGTGCAGCTCCCGCAGCCGTGGCAAAGCTGAGGGAATACCAGGGTCTTCTTGCCGAGCACTGCAATCGCATGATACTGGCATACTTCTGCACACTTGCCGCAGTGCGTGCACAGGCTCTCATCCACCTGTGGGATCAGGATTCCTACCGCCTGGTTTTGATTGAAGTCGGGTTTTAAGAACAGGTGGGCATTCGGCGCTTCTACATCGCAATCCAGGAACAGCAATGGATCAGATTCGCCGTGACCAGCCTGGTTGATGCTGAGCGCCAGGCTGGTTGCCACGGTTGTTTTGCCAGTGCCGCCTTTTCCGCTGGCGACCGCAATAATCATTATTCTTAACTCTCTTTGGTGAAACCGATCAGCGGTGCATCTTGCCTGTTCCGGTTGGGGAAGTCAACTGTTCAAGCTGGCCCATCTTAAAGCTTTGGATGGCTTCTTGAACCGTATGGCATGATCCAAAGAGGTACATTGAGATCCCTGCTGCAGTCAAGGCATCGAAGGCGTTCGGACCGAAATCGCCGCTAATTACAGCAGAGCACTTTTGGTCAGTGACAAATTGCGCCGCCCGGGTGCCTGCTCCACCATGAGCGTTCATTGCAGGGTTTGGTAGCGCCTGCCATTCCATTGTATCTAGATCGACGACGATGAAATGCGCTCCCCGCCCAAATCGCGGGTCAACCGGAGCGTCGATGCCAGGGGATGCAGCTGTGATGATGAGTTTCATCCTGGCCTCACTCGCGCACCATGCGGGTGCCGCATTTCGGGCAGGTGATGTCCTTACAGGGTTGACCCGCCTGGTGGCTGATCTTGTGCCCACAGCTTGGACATACGCAGTTGCCTTCGGGACCGGATCCGGGCTTGTTCCCACCACCCTTTCCTTGTCCACCTCCAGCACCGCGGCCGGCGCGGTTTCCACCTCGATTGCCTCTTCCAAGTCTTAGACGATTGAACATATCGATATCCTTTCTATCAGGGGTGCAGAACAATGGAATCTGAGTGCTGCACCCCGGTTTTCATTCTGCAAGGAAAAGTGGATTTCCGGTTTTACCCCTCAAACCATCCACCCGTGGCCTAATCAAAGGCCATCTCAGGCTTCCATACCTGCCAGACTTTACCAACCAGGTCTGGACCCGGCTTGAGGGTGGGTTTGCCCGGCTCCCAGCCCGACGGGGTAACTTCGCCCGTTGCCTGAACGTGCTGGAAGGCTTTTATCTGGCGGATCAACTCAGCGACATTTCGACCCACCTCCGCAGTGAGCACCTCCATTGCCAGGATGACCCCTTCCGGGTTGATCAGGAACCGCCCGCGAATATTGACACCAGCTGCTTCATCGTACACACCGTACACGCTGCCGATCCGCCCGCCACCGTCAGAAAGCATGGCGTAAGGCACCCCACCAGGCACCATCTTGGATAGCTCTTCTTCCTGCCAGATCTTGTGGACAAAACGGCTGTCGGTGCTGACCGATATCACTTCCACGCCCAGCTCCTTTAATTCCGCATTCTTGGTGGCAACTGCCGCCAGTTCTGTCGGTCAGACAAAGGTGAAATCGCCTGGATAGAAACACAGAACTACCCATTTACCGCGATAATCGGATAACTTGACGTTCTTAAAACCCTGACCGTTCAAGTATGCAGATGCTTCAAAATCCGGTGCTTCTTTGCCAACACGTGCCATGACCATCTTGACCTCCTGTGCGGGTGTTTGTGGGGCGCTTTCGATTTGTTTTGACCCAGAGATTGGACCAGCCGCTGGTTGTACACACGAGTCTTTCTCTTTTGCCATTCTTTGTGCCTCCTGTTATGTGGGTATAAAAAACGATTTCATATCTGCAGATTATTCTAGTTCTTAATGTAACTTGTCCACACGATCTACAATGTTCCCTTGGGCATAAGCCAGTGCCGCCTGGTCGATATCCCAGATATCGGTCACCACCGGCTTGATGCCACGCGCGACCATGCTCTGGTACGCACCCATGCCCATCCCGCCGCATAATAATGCCTCGCAATCTGCGATCGCTTCTGCCATTTGCAAATGCTTATTATGCGAGGCGTCGTCCATCCCATGCGGCGCGTTCGGATCTTCCGCCTCATGGGGCTGGTTGTGGAAGTGTGCATGACCGAGCTTATTGCGCAATTGCCTGTCGACAATGACCCCTTCCTCGACGGTAATTACCATATAGTAGGGCGCTCGCCCAAAGTGCTGGCTGATCGTTTTTCCATCATCGGTAATGGCTGCGACTTTCATTGATTTTTTCTCCTGGTGAGCTTGTAGATTTTTATTGCTTTGAGTAATCTTATCTCTGCTAAATAATTCTCTTATTTGTTATCCACGACCCACTATTCGCGGCTGAAATGACGCTGGGTGGGGGTGTCATTTTCATCGGTTGGATAGAGTACTAAGACTGTCCGTGACTTTGTGGAATTAAGGTTTTGCCAGCGATGGCGCAGATGGGCTTCAAACAGCAGGCTATCACCCGGCTCCAATAGAAAAGTATGCCCTTCAATGGTATAGGCGATCCTGCCTTCCAGGCAATACACGAATTCATAGCCGGTATGCATGATCTCCGGGAACCCACTGCCTGTTTCCGGTTCCAGGGTGAGCACAAATGGCTCAACAGCCCGGATGGCAGCTCCGGCTCCCAGGTCCTCCAGGATCCCGTGATCGAAAGACGCCCTGGGTCTACAATCTGCCTTCACATAGGCGATATTGTTCCTGGGGCTCTCAGTTTCAAAGAAAGCGGTGATGGGCACCTCCAGCGCTACTGCCAGTTGTTGCAAGGTACTGACACTGGGTGAGCTTTTACCATTTTCAATCAAGCTTAGGGTATTGATTGCCAGCCCGCTGATCTCTGCCAGCGCTCGGATGCTTAAATTATGCTCTTCCCGCAGCCTGCGCAAGTTTCCACCGACATTGATCTCCGATATCGGGGGGGCGCCATCCCATGACATCCCTTCTGGCATTTCCTGGTACTGCCAGCGTAAGCCGCGTTGTCTACTAAATGGCGATCCCTTTCTAGGCATAATCCGGTCTCCTGATTATTGATATCCCTGGTTTCCTTACCTTGCTTAACACTAAACCAAACACCTTGCATTTCGATGCAGACTCAATTAATTGCACGCTAGTACTAAAATTATAGTTGTTTATATCCTTTTGTCAAGGATAATGTACCATTTTACAGGTACGCAATATCTTATTATTGATTTTATCGATGGGCACCTATCGAAAAATTCAATGCTTGTTGTGACGCTTATCACTATTAGATAGCGGGCTCTCGGGATATAGTAAAGCCAATTGTTACTTAAGTGATCCTGGAAACGCTGCCGAGGTAATCCGCTCAGAATGATCGATCTTCAAGAAGTTGATTCCATAGAAACTCGTGCTGAGGTGCAAGCAAAATATTGCAGCGTCTTCAGCAATGCCCGGCGAGTTCGGATCTTGTGGGCGTTGGCAGACAAGGAATTGTCCGTAGGTGACATCGCCAAAGCAGTCGACTCTTCCCTGCAAAACGTCTCTCAACATCTCAGCATAATGAAAGTCCTCGACCTTGTCACCTCCCGGCGGGAAGGGCAGACGATATATTACCGGATCAAACCAGGCTCGCTAGAAAGTCACTGTCTGGGTTTGCTGAAGGTGGGATATCCACAGTCAGCAACAACAACCCATAAAAAAGGAAAGGTTTAATCTCGAAAGGAGTAGAACGATGGCTACAGTTGATCTATCCACAATTCAGGCTACCAAGGTTGTTGATGCCCGCGCGATGTCATGCCCTGGACCCTTGCTGGAGGCCAAGAAGAGCATTGGCGCAGTCAAAGTGGGCGAAGTGCTCGAGATCTGGTCTGGCGACAACAATACTAAGAATGATATGCCGCGCTGGTGTGACAAAGTCGGGCATGCATACCTAGGCGAACTGCCGGGTGATGGCTACGATCGGTTATTCATCCGCCGCATGAAATAGGTGGCAATGGGCGCATCCATCTGCGGATTTACTGGACTGCTTGCAGATGGATGCGCTATGCCCCATAGGAACTATGATTATGCCCTCAAATTTGCAGGCAAAACAACCCAAGATATTGATCCTGGCCACGCTGGCTGGGGGCTATGCGGGGGCTGACTCAACCGGTCAGGTACACGCGGATTATCCCGCCAACACCTATGTTCTGCCCGTGATGTGCCCGTGTATGTTCCCGCCGGAATTTTTCGTGCGCGCCTTTGAGCGCGGCATCGATGGCATCATAATCATGTACAGCGGCACCGATAGCCCCTATAAGGTTGAAGCGGATGGCACAGCAGACCTGGTCAACCGTACATATGCATTGATGAAAACGCGCAGAATTGATATTCGACGCTTGCGCCTGACAGCCATCTGCACAGTTTGTGTGAAACCTTACCTGAAAGAAATCAACCAGATGTCTGAACTGCTCAAAGGCATCGGCCTCGTCAAAGACGAAATTGCTGCACCGGTGGCCGCTTAGGCGTTTAGGAGGAAGATTTTGGAAAACTTACATGTAGATGCCCTGGTGGTTGGTGGTGGAATAGCAGGTATGCAGGCCGCCCTGGACATTGCCGATCAAGGTTTTCAGGTCGTTTTGGTAGAACGCGAACCCAGCATTGGCGGCAAGATGATCACGCTCAGCAAAGTCTTTCCCACCCTGGACTGCTGCTCCTGCATCACCACGCCCAAAATGTCGTCTGTAGCCCACCATCCTAATATCCAACTTCTGACTTACTGCGAGCTGCAGTCCGTTCAAGAGGCTGCCGACGGGTTCCGGATCAGCGTTGTGCAAAAACCGCGTTATGTGGACGCCAGCAAATGCACTGGTTGCCGCAAATGCGAATACGAATGCCCTATCACTATTCCCAGCCCGTTCGACCGTGGCCTGGGGGCTTACCGCGCCATTCGCGTACCCTTCTCAACCGCCGTGCCACAGGTTGCTGTTCTGGATATAGAGAACTGCATCCTGTGCGGCAAGTGTGAGAAGATCTGCGCTGTCAGCGCGGTGGATTTCACACAGCAACCGGAGACCTTTGAGATTCAGGCCAAAGCGGTGGTGATGGCAACCGGTTTTGATCTCACACCCCTAGGCGCTAAAAAAGAATATGGCGGTGGTGACCTGCGTAACGTAATTGACCCATTAATGATGGAACGTTTCCTGGCGCCCACTGGCCCGTATGGTCGCGTTCTGCGGCCTGGGGATGGAAAGGAGCCGTCTTCCATCGCCTACGTCCAATGCGCCGGCTCGCGCGATAAGACCCTGGGCGTAGAATACTGCTCACGCGTTTGCTGCATGTATGCCATCAAACAGGCCATGCTGCTTTCCGGCGCTTTGCCTATGGCCGAGATCACGATTTATTACATGGATATTCGCACCTTTGGTAAAGGCTACGAGCAGTTCTACCAGAATGCCCAGGCAATGGGTGTGGAATTTATCCACGGCAAGGTTGCCTCTATCCGTGAAGATGGGGAGCATAACCCGATCGTCAAGGTGGAATTGACCGAAGAAGGTCGTATCGTTGAGCGCACCCACGACCTGGTTGTTTTATCGCTCGGCATGTTGCCAGTTTTCAAATCTAACGGGGTTCTGCATCTTCCCCTGGGGAGCGACGGGTTTATTGATACCCCCGCCCCCAACGCCAACCCATGTGCCACCGCCCGGCCTGGGATCTTCGTCACCGGCACTGCCATGGGGCCGATGGATATTGTGGATGCCATTATCACCGCCAGCGCAGCGGCGGCAACTGCTTCCGCTTACATCAGGGAACATAACAACGGTCATGGAGAAACCACCCCGCAAGAACAGCAGAAGGAAGCGGCTTATGCCTGAGATGAATGAAGTCCCCGAAAAACCACCTGCGCCTGAATCTGAAGACGTGCGTGTTGGTGTATATACCTGTTACTGCGGCGGCAATATCAGCCATGTAGTGCAGTGCGAGCGTGTCGCCAAGACGCTCTCCAAAATAGAAAATGTAGTTGTCTCACGCACCGACCTATCTTTCTGCTCAAATGCTGGACAGGCGATCATTGAACAGGATATCCGCGAGCTGGGCATCAACCGTGTCGTGATCGGCGCCTGCGCTCCCTCGCTGCACGAACAGACCTTCCGTGGCGCGGTGACCCGCGCTGGCCTAAACCCATACCTGTACTATCATGTTGGCATCCGCGAACAGGATAGCTGGGTGCATTCCAACAACCATGAAGGCGCTACCGAAAAAGCTGTCCGCCTGATGGCTGCCGGTGTTGCAAAGGCGCGCTTGCTGACACCTCTCGACCCAATCCGCCTGGGAGCAGAACGCCACGCCCTGGTGATTGGTGGGGGTGTAGCTGGCCTGCGCGCTGCGCTGGATATTGCCCGCCAGGGAATCCGCGTCACGTTGCTGGAAAAATCACCTTTCCTGGGCGGGCGCATGGCCCAACTGGAAACTGTCTTCCCGACAGGCGAGGCGGCCCGCAGCTTGCTACACGGTCTGATCCAGCAAGTGGTGGCGCATCCTAACATCACGATCTTCACCCAGGCCATGTTAACCGGCGTCGCCGGCTACGTGGGCAACTACGAGATCCAGGTACACCAGGACGGGCGCGGCATCAGCGATGATAAAGCCGAAGCCCTGATGGCTGCTTGCACCCAGGAACTGCCAGATGATTTCAACTATGGCCTGACCAAACACAAGATCATCTATCGCGCTTACCCCGGCTGTTACCCTTCAACCCCCGCGGTGGATTGGGAGCATTACAATGGCGAGCCGATTCCGGTGAATGGTAAATCGGTCATCTTAAAGAACGAAGCCAAATCTTTCACCTTGAATGTGGGCGCTATTGTTATTGCCACCGGCTTTGACCCCTACCAGCCGCGCCAGGGCGAATATGGCTATGGCGAACTGCCCGAGGTAGTGACCCTGCCCCAGTTGATCCGTTCCCTGGCCTATGTCGAAGATGGAAAACCGCTGGTCTGGAACGGTCGCCCGGTACGGGATGTGGCCTTTATCCATTGTGTGGGCAGCCGTGAGATCGAAGGTGTTGATGAGCCGCACGAGGATGGGCAGGTCAACAACTACTGCTCACGGGTGTGCTGCACCGCCACCTTGCACATGATGGATGAATTGCGGCAGCGTTTTCCCGACTTGAACATCTACGACCTGCACGAAGACATCCGCACCTACGGGCGTGGTCACGAAGACTATTACCTGCGCACATTGGAGGGCGGGGCGCGCTTTGTGCGCTTCAATGGCACAGATCGCCCCACGGTGGTTGCCGCGCCGCCAGGGGATACCCATCCCGTCTTGGTACAGGTTAATGACACATTCACCTACGGTGAGCAGGTCGAGATCGCTGTAGACCTGGTGGTGCTGGCGGTTGGGATGACTCCCCGCCTGGTGGACGACCTGGTGCAAATGCTGAAAGTCTCGCGAGGCAATGACCGCTTCCTGCTAGAGGTACACCCCAAACTGCGTCCGGTCGAGACGGCAGTCAACGGTGTGGTACTGGCTGGTAGCGCCCAAGGCCCGATGAACATTCAAGAGAGCCTGGCAGCTGCCTCGGCAGCAGCGGCCAAAGTGGCTACGCTGCTCGGGCAGGGTAAGGTCGAGCTGCCCCCCTTTGTGGCCCGCGTGGATGCTGAGAAATGCAATGGCAATGGTGCCTGTGTGCAGGCCTGTGTTTACGAAGGCGCGATTGCGTTGGTGACTATTTCAGAGAATGGAAACGAAGTCAGGCGAGCGGTGGTCACCCCAGCCAACTGTACCGGCTGTGGCGCCTGTGTGGGCGTCTGTCCTAACGGGGCGATTGACGTACAGGCCTGGACCCTGGCTCAATATGAAGCTATGGTGGACGCGATTGCCATGGATTATGATCTTGTGGAGGTAGCAACATGAGTGCACAGGCTTCAACTGCCTCACGAGGCGAAATGCTGAAGCAGCTACGCGAGCAGCATGCAGAAACTGTGGTGCGCACGCAAGCGCTCTATAAAGAGCAGCGGCGCATCCAGCAAGAAATTTGCAAAACTATCCGCGACACCCCGAAAACTGTGTTGGACGTGGCTTTAGCCACCGGCCTACCCGCCCACGAAGTCCTCTGGCACCTGAACGCCATGAAGAAATATGGGATCGTCGCCGAAACCGGTATGTGTGGAGATTACCCCCTGTATCAGAAGGTGGAGGAATAATGAGCGCTCGTCTTGATCCCGATCTGATGAAAGAGCTCAAGCGATATGGCGCGGTGGGTATCGAAAAGTGCTACAACTGCGGCAACTGCACTGCTTCCTGCCCGCTGGCGGATGACGATCACCCTTTCCCGCGTAATCTGATCCGCTTCACGCAAATGGGCATGAAAGATAAGTTGCTGGAAAGTACGGATGCCTGGCAGTGCTACTACTGTGGTGATTGTTCGGTCACCTGCCCCAAAGGTGCTGAGCCAGGCGAGACGATGATGGCCGTGCGCCGCTGGCTCACCGCCCAATATGATCGCTCCGGTCATGCTGCCAAGTTGTACACATCCGATAAAGCACTGGTTCTAACAATCTTGCGCATTACCGTGACAACTCTGCTGCTTTTTGTGGCATTGCACGTCTTTGGGATTGCCAGTGTCGTAACTGACCGGGTGGCGCTGAATACGTTTGCGCCTGTTTTGTGGGTGTGGTTGTTTGTCGCGGCTCACTTTCTTTACCTGGGTTGGCGGTTGGTGCAAAACTCGCTATTTATGTCACGTAACATTTTACGTTCGACATTGGAAGACAAGAAGAAGATACCGTTTTCGGCATACATAAGCGAGCTCAAAACATTTATTATCCACTACTTCTCGCAGAAACGCTGGCGTGATTGTGATGATCAAAAGGCCGAAAATTTCTGGCTCAAGCACCTGCTGTTTACAACTGGTTACGTTACCATGCTGGTGCTGATTGTGCCCTTACTATGGTGGTTCCAAACGGATAATATCTACCCGATTTACCACCCACAGCGCTGGTTGGGCTACTATGCTACCATTGTACTAATCGTCTTTTCGATCGACTTCTTGCGTAGCCGAAGGAAAAAACAAGAGCAGTTCCATCGTTTCTCACAGATGAGTGACTGGTTGTTTCCAATCTTTGTGCTGATTGGTGCGGTGACGGGGATTCTGGTGCATATTTTCCGCTATCTGGGCGCAGTCAATCCAATTTGGGCGTGGCCTACCTATATCATGTACGTAATCCATGTTTTAGCGATGATCGCGATGCTAGATACCGAAGTCGGCATAGGCAAGTGGACGCATATGATCTACCGCCCGTTGGCGCTATACCTCGAATCGGTCAAGAAGCGGGCTGTTGAAGAAAAAACCCCACTCGAATCGCTGGCGCCGGCTGATTAAATGTCGTAGCTACTGGCGCATTGGCGTTGGTAGTTTATAACAATATCTAAGTATTTACACTACTCAAGGAGATTCGAAATGACTGAAAAAATGGTAGTCGTCTGCAATGGTGATGAAGCCAAGAACATCATGCCGACATTGATTTTTGCCTCGTCTGGCCTGGCGCTGGATCACGAAGTGCACGTCTTCTTCTGCCCCGCTGGCACCAAGTGGACGCTCAAGGATGAGCTGGAAAAACTTGGCACCCCAAAGGGTCTGCCCAACCCCGTAAAACTTTTCAACGATATCTTAGAGTTGGGCGGCCGAGTCGTCCTTTGCGAACTGGCTTTGGAGAACAAGGGCGTTACCCCTGAGGATCTGCGTGACAGCCGGATAATCATCGAAAAGGCACCCCCATTCCTGATGGCGGCTGAAGGCGCGACAATGACTTTCTCCTTCTGATCCTGTAGTCCTCCGCTGACAAATCTACAACGGTTCACCGGACTGGCCCAACCTTTGAATCAATTGGGCCAGTCTCTTCGTGCATCCATCAGCCCTCTGCCATGCGAATCAAGTCCATATTCGATGGATCGTGAACAAAACCCCAAAACACTTCCTGGGCGCGGTTGGGTGCCTCCATAGCCCGCCGAACCATATATATTTTGCGCTGCAGATCCAAACCAACCACCGGTATCTCTATAACCCGCCTGGTTTGAAGTGCATTTGCAACCGCTAATCGCGACACAAAGGCAACTCCAAAGCCGGCAGCCACAGTCTCCACAATCGCCTCAGCATTACCTATCTCTAGGAATATGTTTAGATTATCCAGATGGATATCATGCTTGCCCAGTTCAGTAAACAAAACTCGCCGGGTCCCTGAGGTAGGCTCCCGGATGAGCAGAGGTGCTCCAATCAGATCTGTAGGCTCAACCGGTCGTCTCATCACCCACGGATGGTTGGGGGGGACAATAAATATGATGTGGTCGGTAAAAAATTCTTGCGATTCGAGACCTTCTTCAAAAGCCTCCCGGCTAAGTACTCCAATGTTGGCTTCTTCCTCCAGCAAACGCGGCACGACGTTTTCTGAAGTGCAAGATAGTATGGTTATCTTCACCCAGGGATAGCGCTCATGGAACCGGGCTGCCAGTTGGGGAAGGATATACTTTCCGGAGGTCGTGCTGCAAGCGATGCGCAGATGGCCAACAATCTTATCCTGCAACGAGGCCATCATCCCCTGCATTTCAATCGATTCGCGGATCAATTTCCGAGCCCAGGGCAAGAGTAGCCGACCCGCTTCCGTCAAATGCAGCCCAGGACCTGACCGGTCAAATAGCTCAACCCCAAACTCGTGTTCCAGCATTTTTACATGGTGGCTGATCGTAGGCTGGCTGAGGTGCATCTGCCTGGCAGCTTCTGAAAAGCTCAGGTTCTCAGCCACATACACAAAAGCCTCGACTTTCAACAGATCAATCATTATGGTAGCTCCTGATGGAGAATAGGCACCTCTCATTTTACAGTATTTTTCTGCATCTCCGCCAAGATACTCTCTGCACTGACAGGAAGAACTCTCGCCCACACTCCAACTGCATCATGGATGGCACTGACCAGTGCGGGCGCGACCCCATCGATAGAGATCTCCGCTACCGATTTCGCCCCAAATGGCCCGCTGGGCTCTTCGGTCTGCACAAATATGACATCCATCACGGGCATCTCGTCCGCTTTCAACAGCCGGTATGGTCCAAAACGAGCGTTGACCAGATGGCCTTGCTCGTTGAAAAGCATATCCTCGTATAATGCAAAGCCCAATGCCTGTGCCATGCCCCCTTCGACCTGCCCTGCTGCGGTGATGGGGTTGATCACCCTCCCGCAATCGACTACCATCAGCAATCTCTCGACCGACACGTCTCCTGTTTCGCTATCTACAATGACTTCGGCAAATTGCGCTGCAGTGGGTGGAGGACTTGTGTAACTCATATGCGACGCCGTTGCCATGATCTGCTGCTGCTCGCGCTGGTGCAGGCTGCTCAATGCCAGCTCAGCCAGGCTAATAGAGCGACCATCCGGGGCAAACACCTGTCGATCTCGGAGCCAGAACTGCTCGGGTTGATCTATATCCATCATCCGGGCTGCATATTCTTGTATTTGATTTCGGATCTGGATCGCTGCTTTTCTCACAGCTCCGCCGCTGATATAGGTGGTGCTGCTGGCATAAGCGCCTTTGTCGAAGGGGGTAAAGTCAGTATCCGAAGAATAGACGATCAGATCATCGACCGGAATCCCAAGCACTTCAGCCGCCATTTGAGCCAGGATAGTATCCGAACCGGTGCCGAGATCGGTTGCCCCCACCAACAGGTTGAACGAGCCGTCATCGTTTAGCTTCAGTGTGGCTGCTGCCATGTCCAACCCGGCGATACCACTGCCGTGCATGACCACTGCCATCCCTATTCCATGCCGATACCGGTCGCTCTGACCCCGGTTTTTCCTGCGCTTATTATAAAAATCCGTCGCTGCCAGACCAACCTTGACACATTGTTCCAAACCACTGGACTCAAGGCGCTGCTCGAATCCCTCCCTGCCTTCGCCCAAGGCTTTTGAGAGATGCATCGGCTCACCTAACTTGAGCCAGTTCGCCTGCTTGAACGCAACCACGTCCAGGCTAAGTTTTTCTGCAATCTCCTCCATAAGCACTTCAATGCCAAACTGGCACTGCATTGCCCCATAACCGCGGTAAGCCCCTGCGGGAGGTTTGTTGGTATATACCACATCACAAACAAAGCGCGTGTTCGGCGTGTTATACAGCGACAGCCCCTTGTATCCACCCACCATCTGCACCGTAAGTGCATGGCTGCCGTAGGCACCGGTATCCCCGATGAGATAAAGATCAGCCGCAATCACTTTTCCATCTGTGACGCCAATCTTATAGCGCATGATATTGGGGTGCCGGCTGCGTGAGCTTGTGAACTCTTGGGTGCGCGTGTACTCCATGCACACCGGTCTCCCCGTTTTTATTGTCAAAAGCGAGCAGATATCCTCCAGGATCATTTCCTGCTTGTTGCCGAATCCGCCCCCGATGCGCGGTTTAATTACTCTGATCTTCTTCACTGGCAGACCAACCAGCGGAGCAACCATCCGGCGGATATGAAATGGAACCTGGGTGCTGGTGCGGATCACCAGGCGATCGTCCTCGTCGAAATAAGTGACACAAACGTGGGGTTCCAGATGGGCATGCTGCTGTTTGGGGGTGCGATATTCTCCCTCAAATACGTGCTCGGCTGAGGCGAACGCGGCAAGCACATCTCCGACTTCTGCCTCAATGTGGTGGACAATATTGTGCTGAAGGTCATAGATACCTTCTGTATCCTTCTCATCATGGATCACTGCTGCGCCATCTTGCATCGCCTGCTCAGGATCAAGCTCAACCGGTAATAGCTCATATTCGACATCGATCAGGCGCAAAGCCTCCTCGGCGATGCCGAGCGTTTCTGCAGCCGCCACTGCCACCCGGTCGCCTACGTGGCGTACCTTGTTATCCAGACAAACCTGGTCATACGGTAGGGGCTGTGGATAGCTCTGACCGCCAGACGCATGTTTGATCCGTGGCAGGTCATCATGAGTCAAGACAGCATGTACTCCTGGCAACTCGCGCGCCAGGCTGGCGTCTATGCGTTTGATCCGTGCATGGGCGTGAGGGCTGGTAAGAAGCGCGCCATAGAGCATGCCTTCAAGATGAAGGTCGGCGGTGAAGACCGGCTTTCCCTGGGCAAGCTTTCGAGCATCTACTTTCTCCTCTGGTTTCCCAACCACCAGAGTTTTCTCCATATCAGACGGTGAGAGCACCAGCGGCGTCAACGGGTTGCGATCATCCCCTACCCGGTAGTATCCTTTGGGTAGCTGAACCTCTTGAGAGCTTTCTGGCAAATTCCCTTCCAGAATCGAAATTGGTGCCACACTTTCACCCCGCAGAATTGCTGCTGCTCGCTGAACTGCTTCAACCGGTCTGACATAACCCGTGCAGCGGCACAGCACCTCGCTCAGAGCCTTTCGGATTTGAGCTTCGGATGGCGATGGATTCCTATCCAGGAAGGCCTTGGCGACTAGAATTTGGGCTGGTGTACAGAAACCGCATTGTATAGCACCAGTATCTACAAAAGCCTGCTGGATGGGGTGTAATTGACCATCCCTGCTTAACC
>JBFYSV010000219.1:0-4475 GCA_041301185.1 Anaerolineae bacterium | reverse complement strand
GGTTACGACGAACCAGAGGGATATGGTATCTTTCAGGAATTTAGTCCAGACTCAATGCTCTAGTCTACCAGAGGCCCGGTGCGCTCTTCGAGCAAATCGATCAAAATTCTGGCTAATTTTTCCGAATCGTGCCGCCAGGGACGCTCTTCGTCTGCCAGGTCAGCTAAATAGGCTGCATACCGCTCTGAAAGATCAGGATCGATCTTAACCCATGCCGAGCCTGCTGAGAGTTGTCCTTTTTGGCGGTTGTTTACCACCACGACATCGAACAAATCCAATCCGATGTGATCTTCGATCGCGACCAGGTGGTCCTTACATGAAAAGCCATCCGTCTCCCCGGGTTGGGTCGCGACATTACACACCAATATCCTGAGGCCGCGACTTGCGCGAATGGCTTGAGCAATATCCGGTACCAGCAAATTGGGAAGAATGCTGGTGTACAAGCTTCCCGGTCCCATAACGATTAAATCTGCCGATAAGATCGCTCGGATGGCATCCGGGAAAGCCGGCGGGGTGCTTGGCTCCAGCCACAAATGCCGCACCCTGCCCGGCATCTCCGGGATTCGGCTCTCGCCTTCAACCCGTACCTGGCTCACCAAGTGCGGCAGGCTGACATCAGCCAGCAAGCGTACATTGTGCAGGGTCGAGGGGAGCACCCTGCCATGCACAGATAGGACCCGTCCAGACTCAGCTACTGCTTCTTCGAAACTACCGGTGATCTCTGCCAAAGCGCTGATAAACAAATTCCCAAATGAGTGGCCTTCCAGATCAGCATAGCCTGCCGGGAACCGGTATTGAAATAGCTGGGAAAGCATGGCTTCGTCATTTGAAAGAGAAGCCAGACAGTTTCGAATATCTCCGGGCGGTAAAATCCCAGTCTCGCGCCGTAACCTTCCCGAAGATCCCCCATCATCTGCCACGGAAACAACCGCAGTGATATTATGAGTATAAACCTTCAAGCCTCGCAATAAAGTGGATAAGCCAGTTCCCCCACCTACTACAACAATTCTAGGCCCCTTTTCCCTGCGCCGGTGCTGGGACAACGCGTCCACCATCGGTCGTCCGGGACGCAGGTAGGGAGTCAACAATGTTCGATTAACGCCCCAAATCCCGGTCAATATCAGTCCAAGCCCCAGTCCACCAAAGATTACCGCCCGTAAAGGCCGGGCAAGGAAGCGCAGTGAGGCAGCAGAGAGAAGTGGGAGCCACCACGTGTCTGGGGTTGTCCGGTAAACGTCCAGAATTAAAATCGCCAGGCCAACACCGATCAGTGTGGTTCCTGCCAGAATGAGCAAAAACCACCGCTTAACACCCAAACCGGGGACCAACCACCGCAATGAGTGTATCGATCCTTGCCACAACCTGCGATACCAGGCGGAGGAATTTTTAATCATAACAAACTGATCATAGCAGCCTTTATTACATGCGTCAACGGGGATTGTTGTCACTTATGCTATACTTTAGCACATGAAAAGCATTCTCGCAGTAGACATTGGCGGCACCCATATGCGTGCCGCATGTTTTTCAGACGACACCGAAATTCCATCCCATATCAATCGAGTCAAAGCTCAGCAAGGTAAAAATCCACGCTTCCTAAAGTTACAGCAGCTTATCGAGTCGGTCTGGCCTGATGATGGAAATATCGACTGGATTTCTGTCGCTGCTCCGGGACCCCTAGACTCGTCACGCGGGATACTCATCGCCCCTCCCAATATTCCCGAGTGGCATGACTTCCCCATCCAGGAATTACTCCAGAATCGCTTCGATACACCAACCATAATTGGGAATGACGCGAACCTGGCTGCATTGGGTGAGTGGAAGTATGGAGCTGGTAGGGGACATCATCACCTCATTTACTTAACTATTAGCACGGGCATCGGGAGTGGGGTGATCATCAACGATCGATTACTAACTGGTAACAAGGGTCTGGCTCCAGAGCTGGGACATATCACCATACAAGTAGACGGCCCAGTTTGCCCATGTGGTCAACCAGGACACCTTGAAGGGCTTGCCGCCGGCAGAGCCATCGAGGAATGGGTACACCAGGAAGTATTATCCGGTGTGGAGACAAGCCTGATAGGTATCCACCAGCCCACGGCTGAACAAATTGCAGCCGCTGCCAATCAAGGAGACCAGCTTTCAATATCTGCCTTCCAGAGAGCAGGAGAGTATATCGGTTTAGCCCTTGCCAGCTATCTGCATATATTCAACCCAACTATAATCATCATTGGAGGCGGCGTGGCCCGCAGTGGCTCATTGATCTTATCTCCAATCCAGGCTGCTCTGAAGAAATACGTCATGATCCCGCAGTATCTGGACGGTCTTGAAATTTCCATTGCCCAATTAGGGGATAATGCAGGATTAATGGGCGCACTTGCCCAAGCCCGCTACATTCAAGACGCATCCTGACGTATAATCTAAATCCTATGATTTCACCAACCAGGAAAAAAAACTGGCAAATTGCCCCCCTCATCCCCCAGGATGCAAAAAGCCAATTAAGCACTTTCCCTCCGGTATTGCAACAAATTCTCTATAACCGCGGCTATCAAAATTTCAAGGATGCGCGTGATTATTTAGAAGCACGCCTCCCAGATGACACTGACCCATTCGGCATTCTGGGAATGCCTGAGGCTGTTGAGCGGATTGCATGGTCATTGAGCCATGACGAGCCGGTCGCCGTGTATGGCGATTATGATGTGGATGGGGTTACTGCTACAGCACTCTTGTTGCAAGATTTGACTACCCGGGGCGCCAAAGTTCTAGGTTATATACCCAATCGCTTTGACGAAGGTTATGGCTTAAACATCGAAGCATTGGACAATCTCCATTCGCAAGGTATACGCCTGGTGATCACAGTTGACTGTGGCATCCGTTCGATCCCTGAAGCCAAACATGCTCAGCGCATTGGAATCGACATGATCATCAGCGATCATCACCACCCTTCTGGCGAACTACCTGAAGCCGCAGCAATTATCAATCCGAAACAATCTCTGGATGAATATCGCTACAAAGAGCTTGCCGGTGTTGGTTTAGCTTACAAGCTGGCCCAGGCATTAGCTCTCAAAGTGGGTCAATCCGAAACATTTACTCCTGAAACTGATCCATATCTGGACCTGGTTGCTTTGGGTACCGTAGCTGACCTGGCTCCATTGACAAGTGAGAATCGATACCTGGTTCGCAATGGATTGGAGTCCATCCGACAGCCCCACCGCCAGGGAATTATGGCTCTGATTGGGGTATCCGGCTTGCAGCCAAATCAAATTACGGCCTCGCAGATCGGTTTTGTGCTCGGGCCACGGTTGAATGCCGCCGGAAGATTGGAATCGGCGTTGGATGCGCTCAATTTAATGATTACCTCTGATGTTCGAGAAGCTGCACGGCTGGCTCAACAGCTCGAGATCCGCAATCGCGAACGGCAGCAAATCACCACCGCCATACAACAACAGGCAGAACAAGCTGTATTAGCAACTGATCCTGATGCAATCTTGTTCTTTGCGGCGGACCCCAGTTATAACCCCGGGGTTGTTGGGCTGGCGGCATCGAAGTTGAGTGAGCTCTACTATCGACCGGCTATAGTCGCTCATCGAGGCGAGGAATACACCCGTGGATCATGCCGCAGTATTCCGGAATTTCACATCACTGCGGCGCTGGATCAATGCGCCGACCTGCTTATCCATCATGGTGGTCATGCTGCTGCGGCTGGTTTTACGATCCGCAACGAAGACGTGCCTGAGCTTGTGGAACGGCTGCGCCAGATTGCTTTTGCTGAGTTAGGCGCATTAGATTTGCGACAAAAACTGCCAGTTGATCTGGAAATCCCGCTCTCCGAACTAAAACCTGAATTACTGAGATATCTTGATTGGCTCCAACCCACCGGATATGGAAACCGGCAGGCATATTTTGTCTCGCGCGACCTGAAACCAATGGGAGTTAGAGCGATCGGACGAGATAGTGCCCACTTGAAATTCAGCGTGACGGACGGCTGGATCACCTATGATGCCATCGCGTTTCAACAGGGCTTCTGGTATGACCAGATGCCATCCCAGATTGATATCCTATATACATTTGAGGTGAATGAATATAACGGAAGGAAGACTCTTCAACTGAATATTAAGGATATCAAACCGAGCGGAGAGCCGGATTAATCCTCACCATCAATCTACAAATCGATATTTGAATAACGCCCACATCGCCTGAAAAGCATCCTGCATCTTGATCTTTTTGCCATCGCTGTAATCCCTGGGATTGAATGTAATGGGAACCTCGAAGATTCTTACTTTTCGCTTCAAGATTTTCGCAGTGAATTCAGGCTCAAAATCAAATCGCTTTGCCCTTAGCGGGATATTCTCAACTACAGACCGCCGGAATACTTTATAGCCGGTTTCCATATCCGTCAAAATATTGTTGTATAAGATATTGGTAATTAAGGTCAGAATTTTATTGGCAACCATATTCCAAAAGAGGATCGGCCTGCG
>JBFYSV010000218.1:0-6088 GCA_041301185.1 Anaerolineae bacterium | reverse complement strand
CCAGAAGAGAACCACCGACTTGCGATCGTTCTCACCGGACCGCGCTCCCTACCAGGTTGGCAGCCTGCCGATCTTACGTCGATGGATTTCTACGATCTAAAGGGGATGCTGACAATGTTGTTCGAAGGTCTACAAATATTCGGGATCCGATTCATTAGCCATCAGCACCCCAGCTATCACCCTGGCAAATGCGCCAGGATGATGGTCGGCGAAGAGCAGATCGGGATCATGGGTGAATTGCACCCGGATGTCCGCGCTCGTTATGACCTACCAGTCACGCTAAAAACTGCCATTAAAGCAGCAGAGCTCGACCTGGATGCATTGCTTGGATTGATACCGATCTTGAGTACGACACTGCCTCTAACCACCTACCCCCCGGTTCTAGAAGACCTGGCTGTGGTTGTAGATGAAACAATCTCTGCTGAGATCGTAGCCGACCTCATCCGCCAGACAGGCGGCAGGGTGATCACAGAAGTGCGTCTGTTCGATCTATACCGGGGTGAGAAGATCGGAACAGGCAGGAAGAGCCTTGCCTATCGCCTGACCTATCAGGCACCCGATAAGACCCTCTCTGATCGGGATGTGGCTGGTATCCGGGCTCGAATCCTGAAACAACTGGAGAAGGAACTGGGAGCGGTGCTGAGAAGTTGATGGAGGAGGAGCCGGGTTACTTTATGCTTCGGGTATAATCCATCCGTCTCTGCACCCAGCACGACTACCCACGAGCCGGCGCCGACCCTTTCTAAGTCATCGCCAGCCCAAGTTGTGCGGGAACACCTCACCCGTCGAATATGCGCATCCTGACTGTATTGACCTATTACCGTCCGCATACCTCCGGCCTGACAATCTATGCCGAGAGGTT
The DNA here is from genome assembly GCA_041301185.1 of Anaerolineae bacterium. Lineage (GTDB taxonomy): Bacteria > Chloroflexota > Anaerolineae > Anaerolineales > UBA4823 > JAQBDA01. The sequence continues at coordinate 5,226 of JBFYSV010000218.1, read as the reverse complement.
GGCGCGAGCGCTGGCCCGCCGCGGCCACCAGGTGACCGTGATGACGACCCGCTACGACCGGTCGCTCCCGTCAGAGCAGGAGATGGACGGCGTGCGTATCCTCCGGGTCCCGGTGTTGACCCGCTTGAGCAAAGGGGTCTTGGCTCCGACCTTTGGCTTGCATGCCACGCGCCTGGTCTGGCAGAATGATGTCGTCCATTTGCATCTTCCACAGTTCGATGCCCCGGGTGTTGCCCTGCGAGCCCGCATCTTCGGAAAGCCGACGGTATTGACCTATCACTGCGACCTGACCATGCCCCCAGGGATTTTCAACCGGTTGGTGAATTCCGTGGTCCACTTCCAGAACAATATGGCAGGCATCCTGGCTGACCACATCGTCACCTATACACAGGATTACGCAGACCATTCCCGTTATCTTTCGCGATACAAAAGGAAATTAACCGCCCTGCTCCCGCCTGTTGAAATGCCACCGCTGCAGCCTGGTGAGGTGGAGACATTTGCCAAACAGCATCAGACTCACACCAAGCGCCCGGTCATCGGAATGGTGACCCGCTTTGCAGCCGAGAAGGGAGTGGAAGTGCTGCTGGATGCTCTTCCAACCGTGCTAAAACGGTTTCCAAGGGCACAGGTCCTGTTCGCAGGACAATACCAGGATGTACTTGGAGAATCTGCTTATGCTTCCCGTCTGATACCCCGTATTCAGGAATATGTGCAGGCGGGAGCCTGGAAATTCCTGGGAGTGCTCAGTCCGCAGCAGTTGACAGCCTACTACCCGAACCTGGATGCCCTCGTCGTTCCCTCGTTGAACTCCACCGAAGCATTCGGGCTGGTGCAAGTGGAGGCGATGATGAATAACATTCCCTGCATTGCCTCGGACCTGCCCGGAGTTCGTCGACCGGTGCAAATGCACGGAATGGGTGAGGTTGTTCCCATAGGGGACCCGGCTTCCCTGGCGGAAGCTCTGCTGCAGATATTCACAGGAGCAAAGAATTACACGTGCAATACAGCAGACCTTACCCGTCAGTACGATCCGGATGTGGTGGCATCCGAATACGAGATCCTGTTCGAACGACTGGGTGGTTCCGGGTAAGAGTTCCAAAAGTGATGCCAGAAAAAGATTATCTTTTCATGCACTTGCAGGACCTGCCAGCTTTTCGCGCCCTCATCCGCGGCGTGGAGGCAGTCTATTACCAGACCCTTGACCTGCCGATACCGACCCTCGATGTGGGCTGCGGGGATGGGCATTTCGCCTCGCTTACATTCGACCGCAAGATCGATGTCGGCCTGGATCCGTGGCATGAACCCATCCACGAAGCGGGTAGGCGAGGCTGTTACCGCCTGTTGGTGGAAGCGCAGGGGAATGCGGCTCCGTTCCCCGCTGGCTGTTTTGCCTCAGCATTCAGCAACTCGGTGCTGGAGCACATCGAGGATGTCGAGGCAGTCCTGAGGGAGACTTCCCGTCTGCTCAAGCCAGGGGCGCCGTTCCACTTTTGCGTACCCAACGAGCGCTATCTGAGCGAACTCGCCCTTGGGCGAGTATTCGGCAAACCGTATACAGAATTCTTCAGGCGGATATCCAGGGTGCATCACGCGGATCCGCCTGGAATCTGGCAGGAGCGCCTGGAAAGGTCCGGTTTCAAGCTGGAGGATCACTGGAACTATTTTTCCCCGGCTGCCATGCGCATGTTAGAATGGGGACATTATTTTGGCCTGCCCTCCCTTACAGCACGTCTCCTATTCAGGCGCTGGATCCTTGTGCGGAGTCGTTGGAATCTGTGGCTGACCGATAAAATCGTACGCAGGTATGCCTTAACCCAGCCAGTGGAGGAGGGCACCTTCACCTTCTTCAGCGCGCGCAAGATCTGACTCGCAGAATCACCTTCCGGACCAACATCCATGCCCTTTGACGAGCATTATTTCTCCACTTGCACCTATAAAGATGTCTCCTTTGCACGCTTCCACCAGTATTGGTGGTCGAATCGTTTTTATGCCATCCTGGCTCGTCGGTTTGGACCTTCCCGCGGCAGGCTGCTCGAGATCGGCTCAGGTCTTGGACACCTGGTCCAACGCCTGGAGAAACAATTCGACACCTTCGCCTGTGATGTGAACTTGTGGGCTTTGCAGCAGTCAACGGCACTTGCGAAATGTACACTTCACTCAGCCTGCGGAGCTCAGAACCTGCCCTATGCGAAGGCTGCCTTTGATGTCGTCATCCTCAAGCATGTTGTCGAGCACCTGCCAGATCCGGAACGTGCTTTGCTTGAGGTCGGGCGCATCACCCGACCCGGGGGAGTCCTCATCCTGGCGACGCCGAACCTTGCCTCACGATTGAAACCATGGAAAGGCGAACGCTGGATCGGGTACCAGGATCCCACGCATATTTCCCTCAAGCCACCAGAGGAATGGCTGGATGCCATCCAGAATGCCGGTTTCAGTGTTCGGAAGGTCTATTCGGATGGTTTCTGGGATGTACCTTATGTGAAATGGATACCGGATATCCTTCAAAAACTCTTCTTTGGTGCTCCGGGAGGCTTGCAGGCTGTCACTGGAATTCCCTTTTTACCGCTACAATGGGGAGAAAGCATGCTCGTGATCGCCCGAAAGGATGAACTGGAGCAGGGAAGGACAATTCCGAGGTAAGAAGCCAATAAAGTATGGAAGAGCCAAGCATTCTGGATTATTTGAAGTCAAGATTGCAGTTCTGGAAGCGGGAAGGCAGGATCGAGTTACCGCAAGAACGCGTACCTGCTGTGGAACCTGGAGAAAGCAGGTTTGACCTCGCGGGAGGATCGTTCGCTGCGGATGATCCCTCATTGCAGGAGTCTGACCGGGGTCAAAGCACCATTTCCACCCTCCCGCAAAAGCTACCCAAACAGAACCCTGCTTTCACTTTGAGCAGCCTCCCCTGGAGGTCGCTGCTTGCGCTGGTATTCGTCCTACTGGCTCAACGCAGTTTTGAACCGACAGAGAATCGCACTCCTGGACCGGGATTGATCCTCTACGCCATCGGGCTGGCATGGCTTGTCTTTGCCTGGCTGCGAGGAGAATGGACGCCGTCTGAAGTGTTGGCGGAAGCTGCCCCAACTCTGCAGCCTGCGAATTCCAGCAAGAAACGCATCCGTCTGTTCCCGTTGATCTTGACCGTTCTTTTCTCGGTCGCTGCCTTTATCGCCTATGGGGGTAACCATTTCACACCCCTCAACCTTGCCCTTGGGCTGGCTGCCCTTGCCTGTTTCCTATGGACCTTCCTGCTGCCTGGACCCGGGGTGGAACCGTGGTGGAAACGCCTTCTCTCATGCCTGCGGCGGGACCAATGGAATCTTCGGGTCTCCCGCTACGGGCTGCTGCTGTTAGCCGTGATCGGTCTGGTGATCTTCTTCCGAGTCTATTCCCTGGGTTCTGTACCTTCAGAGCCATTCAGCGACCACGCCGAGAAGATCCTGGATGTGTATGAATTAACCCAGGGGGAAACGTTGATCTTCTTCCCCCGCAACACCGGACGTGAAGCCATCCAGATGTACCTCACCGCCCTGGTGTCATGGCTGTTCGGCACCGGGCTTTCTTACCTGAGCCTCAAGATCGGAACAGTGATCTGCGGGTTGCTGACACTGCCATATGTCTACCTTCTGGGCAAGGAACTGGGCGGCCGGCGGGTGGCGCTGCTTGCGTTGCTGCTGGCAGGGATCGCCTACTGGCCGAATGTAATTTCACGTGCAGGCTTGCGTTTCCCCCTCTATCCCCTTTTTGTCGCCCCGACTCTGTATTACCTGATCCGCGGGCTGAGGCGGAATAACCGTAATGATTTCATCTATGCGGGAATTGCCCTCGGGCTGGGATTGCACGGGTATAGCCCCATCCGCATCCTGCCTTTCGTGGTGGTCATCGCTGTCGGGTTATTCCTGCTCCATTCCCAGTCCAAAGGCAGACGGCAGCAGGTGATGGGATGGCTTGTCCTGCTGGCATCTGTTTCGTTTATTCTTTTCTTACCGTTGCTGCGCTTTGGACTCGAGTATCCCGACCTGTTCGGGTATCGAGCCTTCAGCCGCCTGGGTTCGACCGAAGCGCCCATCCCGGGTCCCGTTTGGAAGGTGCTGCTCTCCAATCTGTGGAACGGTCTCAAGATGTTCCAATGGGATGATGGCGAGATCTGGGTGCATTCGATCACCCACCGCCCCGCCCTGGATGTCGTATCGGGAGCATTGCTCATGGCAGGGGTCCTGTTGTTGATCCTGCGCTACATCCGCAAGCGACACTGGCTGGACTTGTTCCTGCTGGTCTCGATCCCGCTCCTGCAATTACCTTCCACTCTCTCGCTAGCCTTTCCTGCCGAAAACCCGGCCCTTAACCGGGCAGGTGGTGCGCTGGTGCCAGTCTTCCTGGTGGCTGCCCTGGCGTTGGACGGCCTATGGAATGGTATTCAATCGAAGTTGAAAGGGAGAGGCGGAGCGCTGTTGGCATGGTTCCTTTCCCTGCTCCTGGTGGGATGGGCATCGTTTCAGAACTACACGTTGGTATTCACCACCTTCGCTGACCAGTTCAAAAGCGGAGCATGGAACACCTCGGAGATGGGCGCGGTGATCAAGCAGTTTGGATTGACCTACGGGAACACCGACAACGCCTGGATCATCCCCTACCCGCATTGGGTGGATACCCGCCTGCCGGGGGTCTGGGCTGGAGTGCCCAACCGTGACTTTGCGGTCTGGCCTGAGAACCTGGAAACGACTCTGGACGCACACGGCGCTAAATTATTCATCGTGAAGCTGGAGGATGCAACCGGAAGGGAGGCGCTTGAGGCGCTCTACCCGCAGGGGATCTGGAGCACGTTCACTTCCAGTACAGGATTGGAAGGGAAAGACTTTCTCATCTGTTTCATTCCACCTGAAGAATGAAACAGGAGGTGCCTGTTCTGCATGGAAAAAACTAAGGTTAGATTCCCATGGCTCTACGACATCCTGCTGTTGATCGTCCTGGCAGCGGCGGCCTTCCTGCGTTTAACCGGGAGCGATTGGGGCGGGTTGGAGCATCAACACCCGGATGAACTGACCGTCACTTCAGTGACCTACGATCTTGGCCTCATTGGGAATCAGTCCACTCAACTCGGACCCGCACCATCCATTCAATCAGAGCCATGGCGGGCAGCCTACCCGCAGACTTTTACCGATTGCAGCGATTGGGGCGGGTATTTCAACACAGCCTGCTCACCGCTGAATCCCCAGAACCGGGGTC
>JBFYSV010000216.1:0-3488 GCA_041301185.1 Anaerolineae bacterium | reverse complement strand
CGCCAAAGGTGAGCACCATGATGGTCCGGGCAACGGTGTTCGTCTGCCACACTGTCTGGATGGCATTCAGATTGACCATTTGAATACCGGCTACGATTACCAGCCCTGCCAGGGCCGGCATAGCGACCAGCTCAACCAGATTGGCAAACAGCAACACTACGACCGCAACAAACGCACCGGCAAAGATATTAGCCCAGCGAGAGCGGGCACCGGCGCTGATTATCAGCGCCGTACCCGAGCTGGATCCCCCAGCCGGGATGCCACCAAAGAAGCCGCCTGCGAGGTTGGCAGCACCCTGGCCTAGAAAATCTCGCGAGACATTCGAAAATTTCCCATCCGGATTTGCAAAGGTCTGGCTAACGCCCGCCCCCTGCACCAGGCCGATGATCCCAATCGAGATCGCCGGCACGATCAGCTTGCTGATGAGCGATAGATCCGGCAATACCGGTTGCGGAAGCGCACTCGGTATATCGGCGATGTCTCCCACCAATTTAATCCCTGCCGCAAAAACCTCGTTCAGAAGGATGGCTATACTTGAGGCCAGCAGGAGGGACAGGATCAGGGAAAACTTTGACAGCCGCGTCGTTCCCAACCAGTAGATCAGGATAATCGTCAATAGACCAATCGCAAGTGTTGCCCATTCAATCGATTCCGTGTTGAGCACCAGATCAGCCAACTGGGCAATTTTGCCCGAGTACGAGCTGTAATAACCAGTGAAATCACCCAGCTGACCGATAATGATCAGCATAGCTACGCCGGTCATGAAACCGGTCATCACCGAAAATGGGATAAAGCGGGTTAGCCAGCCCAGGCGCAGCACACCCAGGATAATCTGGAAAACGCCAATCAACAACACCAGGGTCACCAGGATCGTTCCCCGTTCACTCGACGGATAGGTGGTCAACGTATCACCGGCTGCGACCGCCAGGGCGCTGGTCGTTGAAACGTTCATGAACACTGAACTGGTGAACAGCGCCCCGACGGGAGTCGCCAGCATCAGGGTGTACAGGCCGAGCACAGGGTTGACAGACGCCAGCAAAGCGTGAGCCAATGACTGAGGGATGTTCACCAGGGCAAAAGTCAGACCTGCCAGCAAGTCGGATGTTAGCTGCTTCTTTTCTGGTTTGATCGTGTTCATATATTCACCGAGGATTAGCCTATCAAAATAGATTCTTCCGGATAATCAATTAATGTCTCACCCTTGTCGCGCCCCAGCAAGGAGATCATGATGGTGATTGCACCCAGGCGCCCGGCGAACATGGTGAAGATGAGGATCAGGCGACCGATGGTATTCAATTCGGTTGTAATACCCAAGGAAAGCCCGGTGGTCGAATAAGCCGATACAACTTCGAATAAGGTCTGGTCGAGGCTAAAAGGATTGGTCAGCAAAATCAGCCAGGTTGCCACGAAAACCAGGCTGAAGCTGATCACGAAGACAACCAGCGAACGCATCATTAGCGCGCGCGGCAGGGTGTGTTTACCGACACGGATTTTATCCAGCCCACGGGCGTAGCTGATGACCGCCAGCCACAAAACCACGAATGTCCCTGTGGTGATCCCGCCGCCGGTGGAGGCGGGCGCAGTGCCAATGAACATCAATGCTGACAGCATCAATATGCTGGGTAAATTCATTTCGCTGAAACCGGGTAAGCCGGGGAAACCAGCCGTGCGAGCGGATACGGATTGGAACCAGGCAAGGATGGCTCGCTGCCCGAATGGCATACTGCTTAATACGCCCGTTGCTTGATATTCCGAGACCAGCAATCCAATCCACCCCAGAAAAATAAGCACAAGCGTAATGCCAACGGTCAGGCGCGTGTGTAAAGAGAAGGTGCGCCGTTTCCGGTAGATCAAATCCATGTAAACCGGGATCCCTAAGCCGCCCAGGATGATTAATCCTCCCAGGATGATTAAGCTCAACGGATCAGTGGGAATCCCATTGGGATACTCAGGCAACCCATAAAACAGATCAAAACCGGCATTGCAGTAGGCGGTGACGGCATGAAAGAGAGCGTAATACAGTGCTTTCCCTGGGGGGACGATCCCAGAGAGACGCCAATGCAAAAACAATAAGACCGCGCCAATGCCTTCGATGGCTAACATCAGGCCAATAGCTCTGACCATGACCAGGGCAATCTCCTCGGGACGATCCAATCCCAGTGAGCTGGTCACTGCTAATCTATCCCCAAGGGTCACCTGGCGACCGATCAGGCGAAATACCAGAACGACCACCACGATCAATCCTACCCCGCCGATCTGGACCAGTAGCAGCAGGATTAGCTGTCCCCAGAGGGTTAAGTCCGTGCTGATCGGGAATAAGCTCAAGCCGGTCACTGCTGCGGCGGAAGTGGATGTGAAGAAGGATTCCATGAAGGTCAGTTTCCGCGTGGCAGCACCTGGGATCAATAACAGGGCTGTCCCAATGGCAATTAACGCCATAAGCCCGACAAGAAGCTGCAGGGCAACCGGGAACTGGCGTGAACGACCGAATCTGGTAACGCCTCTATATCGGATTACGCGTTGCCGACCGCTTGGAGCTCCGGTTTTTGGTTTATTGGATTGGGTAGCCTTTGTTTTGCTCATTCCAGATTGCTGAACTCCGCAAGACGACGCTTCTCTCCAACGAGCACCAGAATATCATCCTGCGTAAACTGGGTGCTCGGGTCAGGGTTGACAATTAGCTCATCTCCACGCAAGATAAGTACCACGATCACTTCATACGGCTCGCAAGCGTCGAGACCCTTACCGATCAGCCCCTGCGGCGTTTTGATTTCGATCAGGCTGTAATCCTGGCTCAAGTGCAGGCGTTCCAGCATGCCTGGGATGCTCAGCTCATCCGCTAGCTGGTACCCGCTCTCCTCATCAGGTAAGATCACCCGATCTGCACCAATGCGCAATAGAATTTCTCGATGGCGTTTCGAGTTGGATACGCAGATCACATTGGGTATGCCCATATTCTTTAAGGTTGATGTAATCAGAGCATCGGCCTCAAAATTTCCTGAGACTGCGACCACTACACTACGAAAGGAAGCGATGTCCACCTGGCGCAGGGCATCCTCATCCGTTGCATCCAGAACGACGGTTTCGGTGATTTCATCGGAGATATCTTTTGCCGCGTGTGGGTCGATATCAATCCCTAATACCGGGTGCCCCAGGGATTCCAGCCGGCGCGCCAGGCTGCCTCCAAAACGACCCAGGCCGATGATAGCAAATTCATTCTCTTTTTCTTTACCTTTCTTAAATATTGACATAGCCAATCCTCAAAATCCTCAGGCTGATTTTGGCACGATTACCTTCAGCGCCCCAGGCAAGATTTCTGCGCTGATCGGCGTATCGTCTACCATCTCACCATCCACCTGGACTGGTTGGGGAGGATCGACTTCGATCCTGATCTGGCGCGCCTGCCAGTGCTCGATCAGCAGATCTCTTTTATCCCCATCCAGCAGCGCGGCGCCGCTTGAGACCAGATTGCCCAAGCCTTTCGAACC
>JBFYSV010000215.1:0-4628 GCA_041301185.1 Anaerolineae bacterium | reverse complement strand
GGTGGCGCACTGGTCGGTCGTTTACTACGATCCCGTTGTATGGCACGCGTATGCCGGACACTACTCGTCTTTCGGGGTTTAGTTTCTTCGCTCATGGGGTAGAGTCTACCCCATTGAGCTCATTAGAAAAAGCCTTTACAGGTTGTTAATGTGCTTAACTTGTAACCAATGCTCTTAGTTCTTCTTTCCCCTTCTTTGCTTGGGTAATAAAACGAATAGCAGCAGGGTCAGCGTTGCCAGCGGCCAGAGCCAGGCCAGGTCCGCAGGACCGCCGCGACCAGTGCGGGCGGTGTTGCGGCGGATACGCAGCAGGCGGTAGTCTGCTGTGACGGCTTGCAGGGCGTCATCGCTGTGCCGGCGGGGATCAATACCCGCTGCATAGGCCGCAAATCCGCTGGCGATCAGCACCTGGCGGATCAGCGGCAGGCGCAGGGAGGGGTCTAGCACTTCTTCGGCTGTGCCTGCCCACCAGCCGTTCGGGAGCCAGACTTCCACCGAAGGATTTACCATGATGTTGCGATACCAGTCTGCGATTTGCCCGAAGCCCGCCACGCAGTAGATTTCACCGTCCACCAGGGCGTAGTTAACCGGGGTCCGGCGCAGCAGCCCGGTTTTCCGACCGGTGTGCGTCAACACCATGATCCGCCCTCCAACTGTCGGCCAAAAATTGACCAACGATCCCAACCCCAGCCTCCACATCAGGAGCATGAAGCGGTTGAAGTATTTGAATGCCTGACGCAGGTATGATTGCGGGTCGCCCATCGCGGCCTCCAGTTGATTTACACAACTCATTATTCTAACTTGTTCAACATTGTAACTGAAGTTCTGGCAGAATCGGGAGGTCGCTACGTTACCTCACGGTGAAATAGTTATGCGTTAACAGGTGGAGTGATTATTAGGATTGACCTCTTGACAAAACATTCCATCCCTGTATAATTAAATCGATGGTTGTCGAAATAAATGCACGGGTATCAAGATGGTTGTAGGCGAAGATAGGCAGATGCAGCCCGAACTGCTGTTGGGAATGTTCAAGGCCCTGGCGGATGCCAACCGCCTGAAGATCATTGGCTTGCTGGCGCAGAGCGATTACTCTGTCGAGCAGCTGGCTGAACTGCTTGGGTTGCGGGCATCTACGGTATCGCACCACCTGGCGCGTCTGGCGGAAGTAGGGCTGGTAAGCGCCCGGGCGGAGAGCTATTACAACGTGTATAGTTTGCACCACGAGGCTTTGGATGAGGTAGCCCGCAGCCTGCTCACGAAAGAGACGCTGCCCGCCATCGCATCCCAAGTCGATCTGTATGCCTACGATCGCAAGGTGGTCGCCAATTACATGCTGCCGAGCGGGCGCTTGAAGACCATCCCGGCACAGCGTAAAAAGCTCGAAGTGATCCTGCGCTATATCAGCCGAGACTTCCAGACAGGCGAGCAGTATAGTGAACAAGAAGTGAATAAGATCCTATCCAGGTACCACGACGACACAGCTACCCTGCGGCGGGAACTTGTGGGCTGTCACCTCCTGGCGCGACGGAGCGGGATCTATTGGAGAGTGGAAGATGACAAACGAGAATGAATTGATGGAGTTTTTCAAGGCGATGGCGAACGCAGAGCGGCTGAAAATTGCTGGTCTGCTGGGTATCGAGCCGCTCAGCGCGGTAGGATTGGCAGACCGGTTGAGGATAAAGCCGGCGGCGATCGTGAACCACCTGGAGCGCCTGACGGCGCTCGGGCTTGTCAGGCAAGATGGGGTGCTGTACGCCCTGGATGTAGCGGCACTGGAGGCAATGTCCCGGCGGGTGCTGGCCGGATCCCGGCCGAAGGCTTCGCCGGAGGATTTCGAGGGTGAGGCGTATGAGCGGAAAGTGCTCAGTGATTTCATTTCACCCGACGGAAGGCTGAAATCGCTCCCTTCCCAGGAGAAGAAGCTGAAGGTGGTACTTGAGCACGTCGCCAAGGCGTTCGAGCCAGAGGCGCACTACACCGAGAAGGAAATCAACGGCATCCTGATCGGCTATTACCAGGACACCGCCTTCCTGCGGCGCTATCTGGTGGACCAGGGTTACCTGGGGCGCAGCCAGGACGGCAGGGATTACTGGTGCAAAGAAAGCTGATCAGGGAATAAGGGCACGCTTCAGCCAGTCGATCAACGTATCTGCCAGTTCGGGCTTCGTCTGTAAGATCCCAGTACCATGTCCAGCCTGGCTGTACATGACTAACTCCGCGGATTCTCCTGCTAGCTCAGCTAACTGGCGAGAGGACTCCGCCGAGTAGCTGTCTTCATCGCTGGCTCCGATCAGTAACGGGCGCTGCCCGTATGTCGCCAGTGCGTCAGCAGTGGTGACGCGGTAGTAGTCCAAACCAGGCGACAGGAGCCCAAGTGCGCGCACCTCTGGCTGGGCAGCAGCCGCCACCAGGGCCATATTCGCCCCCATACTGGCTCCGATGATGGCGACCCGGTTTTGATCTACCTCTGCCCGACCGGTCATATAGCTCCATACCCGCTGCAAATCATCCCGGGACTGGTCCCAGTCCATCTCGCCGCCGGTCTTTCCATGCCCGCGCAGATCGATGGTGAAGACTGCAAAGCCTGCCTCATTGAGCCTTTCAGGAAAGTCGCCCCAATCCTGCTGGCTACCGTAGATCATGTGCAGCAAGATCACCCCGGGCCAGGGCGGGGGCAGGTCCGCTGGCGCGAAGAATGTGCCTGCCAGCTTCAGCCCATCGGCTGCTTCAACTTCGATGCCAGTTTCAATTCGTGGGGTGCGGGTGGCTTGGGGAGTTGCCGTGGCAGCTGCCTCCTGGTTGTTCCCAGGCAGGCGGGTCCCGGCGGGCGAGCTACAGGCAGCCAGGGTCAGCAGACAAATGATCAGAATACTTACCAGCAGCTTATTTCTAAAGATCACCGATCACCTTGCCTGAAGAGGGTTTAAGCGGGCGCTTGCTGAATAGAGGCGGCATAACTGTCGATATCAATATTCGTCCCGCTGACAATCAAGCCGACGCGCTTGCCCTGCAGCTGTTGGCGCAGCGGTCCGCATAGCGCGGCGGTTGAGGCAGCTCCTGCTGGCTCAACTGCCAGCTTTGCGCTGGAGAATAAGAGCGCCATTGCCCGGCGCAGCTCATCATCGCTGACCAGTGCCAAACCATCCACATGCTGGCGGCACATTTCGAAAGAATATGGGGCGGCATGCGGAGCCCCCAGGCTATCGGCGATGGTGGCTACTTTGGGGATTGCCTCCGGCTTACCAGAGGCGAAGCTGCGGTGCATCGTGTCGGCGCCTTCTGGCTCAACTCCAAACACCTGGCAGCCCGGCTGGAGCAGCTTAACCGCCCGGGAGATGCCCGCGCACAACCCCCCGCCGCCAATGGGGACGATGACAGCCTCCAGATCGGGTACCTGGTAGCACAACTCCAGCCCCACGGTAGCCGTGCCTCTGGCGGTCAGCGGACCTTCGAAGGGGTGTACAAACGTGCGTCCTTCCTCGGCTTCAATTTGATGGACGCGATCAAATGCCTGGTGGACATCGTCCACCAGATCCACCTGGGCGCCATACGACTGGCAGGCGTCGATGCGCGCCGGGTTGGAGCTCTTGGGCATGACCACCCGGGCGGTGGTGCCCAGGATCTGGGCAGCGTAACCGACGGCGATGGCGTGGTTGCCGGCGCTGACCGCGGTGACGCCGCGGCGCAGAGCTTCGGTGGTCAGATCGAGCATGACCGCCAGGGCGCCGCGCGGCTTGAACGAGCCGGTATGTTGGAACAGCTCGAGCTTGAGGAAAACCTGCGTTCCTTTGCCAACTGTTTCGCTAATTGCGCGGTTGCTCCAATGCCAGACCGGGGTTTTGACGATGTAGGGGGCTACCTGCTGGCGGGTTGCGCGAATCTCGTCCAGTGTAAATGCGTCCATATTACTACCTCGCATCATGATCCAAAAGCGTCACGTTGCCGCTGGCGGAGCACCTCGAACATGAGCACCGCCGCGGCGGCAGCCGCGTTGAGCGATTCAACCCCGCCCGGCATCGGGATGTGAACGAGCTGGTGAGGCAGGCTGCGCACAAATTCGCCCGCTCCGCTGGCTTCTCCGCCAACCACCAGCGCCAGGGGAGGCAGGAAATCGGCTTGGGTGTAAGCCGAGCCCTCCCCGGCGGCAGCCAGGTAGATCTGCCCCTTTCTAACCTGTAACAGGCTGGCAATCTCCTGCCAGCTTCCAACCATCAGCGGCAGGCGGAAGTGAGCGCCCATCCCGGCACGGACAACTTTCGGGGAGAAAACATCCACCGTCCCGGCAGGCAGGTAGACCAGGCTCGCGCCAGCCGCGGCCGCGCTGCGCAGCATGCTGCCCAGGTTGCCGGGGTCGCGCACGCCGTCGGGGATGAAGATAAAATCCGGCTGATCCGGCAGGGGCAGGGAGCGCAGCGCCAGGACTGCCAGCAAGCCCTGGGGAGACTCGGTGTCGCTGGCGGCGCGCATGACCTGCTCCGAGATCATCTCGACCGGGACGCGGCGAGCAGCGAAGCCATCCAGGATCGCCTGCTTGCGTGCATCCAGGTCGCCGGTGTGGAGCACCAGCTGGGCCTCCCAGCCTGCCAGCAGCGCCTCCTCGACCAGGCGCACGCCCTCGACGACGAACG
>JBFYSV010000213.1:0-6261 GCA_041301185.1 Anaerolineae bacterium | reverse complement strand
TCAACCCTTCACGCCCCGCAGCTTCATAGACAGTTGCTACCCCGAGTTCACTTAAACGCACAAGCTCAGCTATTATCATAGACCAGACACCACACAGGGGAGAGTGCGTTGCAGTGCTACCGCATATCTAACATTGTCCTTCCCAGATATACGCCGGGCATGATTGCCGCGCCGCGCGGCAAGCTCGGCGTAATAATTTTGTAGGTAGCTCTGTGCTCGCATAACTTCCATCGCTTTGCGTTTCTGGTCAAAAACAGATGTGATATCCACGAAGGTGTTGGGTTTGAAGCCGCACAGCTCCGGTTGGTGCGGTTCGAAGAAGTACAGGTCGGGAGGAGTAATGCGCTTGAAGGCACTGGCGACACCTGCCCCAGATGCAAGCAGACGTGCTTTTTGAACAGCCTGGCAAGCCACCGGATGATCGGGGTTGAAAGGATCTTTTGGAGTATGCGTCAGGACTATATCGGGCTGCATTTCGCGAAAGAGCTCTATCAGTTGTTCCATAGCAGAATCAGTGATGTTCAGGGGGTAATCGCCCAGGTCAAAACAATGAAAAGCAGCTCCAACTATCTCTGCAGCTTCTTTAGCCTGCTCGTGACGGATCCGTTTGACGTTTTCCACCGTCTGGTCCGGCTCTTTCCAAAGCTCGCCGGATTCCCCACGCTCCCCGTAAGACAACGCGATGACATTTGCGCTACCTCCTTGCGAAGTGACGAGTGCAGTTATCCCGGACGCTCGCCAGACAAAATCAGCAGAATGCGCTCCGATGACAAGCAGCTTTTTACTCACAGGTTTTCTCCCATGATGATCAAGATGCTAGAAATTACTCTATTTCAAGCACGAATCCAGAAAGTCAAGCACCCGGGTCACATTTGTTGGTGTTTCAAACATCTCATCTGCATGTTCTGCACCTTCAAGCAGCTCAAGTAAGACCTTATCTTCCCCAAGCACCTGTCGCAGTTTCGCTGCAAACTCAATGGACTGCTGGACCGGCACGACCGGGTCTTTGGTTCCATGCTGGATCAGGAACGGCGGCGCAGTGCTCCGGATATAACGCTCTGGATTTGCGGCAGCTACAAGTTCAGGTATCGCGGTTATCGTTTGACCTAACAGCAGCGATTCAGGGGAATCTGCTTCACTGTGACGGAGACCCGGCGGAGGGAGCATACCGCTCGCCGCTAGCTGCTCATCCATCTTGAGAAAATTCGTCGGACCGAACCAGTCCACAACAGCCTGGATGTTGCAGGGTTGCTCTGGATTTCCCAGGCTCAGGTCTTCCAATTCGGGAATTCCCGCAGAGGTGCCCAGCATGGAGGAGAGATATCCGCCAGCAGAACCGCCCCAGGATGCGATCCTCTCGCTATCGAAGTGATATTTACGGGCATTGGCGCGCACCCAGCGCACTGCAGCCTTGACATCGCTCACCAACGCCGGGAATTGAGCTTCCCAACTCAGCCGGTAATTCAGAGCTACAACAGCATACCCCCGTTTCAACCCTTCCAACATGGGCATCACCTGCCCGTCAGATTTATCACAGCCCATGAAAGCCCCACCATGGATCGAGAGGATTACCGGATATCCATCCCGCTCTACATCTGGTAAATAAATATCGAGTTTTTGTGCAGGAGATAAGCTGGCATAGGGGATATCCAGAAATTTCTTTTGAATATGGTCGGTATTTGCTGGTGGGTGAAGCTCACTGATCGCGTAATGGGTATCTGGGTTAAATCGTTTTGAGTTCATACGAGATTACACCTCTCAGAGCTAAGCATTCTCAACCGCCTCCTTCGCCCTTTTCCTTTTCCGGTATTCATCATAACCAACCGCAGCCAGCAGTAAGGCGCCTTTGACAAGATTTTGGTAATAATCCGGAAGGCCGAAGAGCTGCATCCCATTATTTAAAACACCAATGATCATCACACCGGTGATCAAGCCAAATATTGTTCCTTCACCACCTGCAAAGCTGACACCACCCAATAGAGCAGCCGTCAGTGCATCGAACTCGATCCCTGCTCCGGTGGTTACCTGGCCGTTGAAAACCCTGGAAAGTAGTAGCACAGCCGTGATCCCAGAAGCAAAGCCGCCGATAGCAAAAACCGATAATTTCATCCGTTTGATATTTATTCCCACAAGATGCGCAGCTTCTTGGTTGCCACCCATTGCATAAACACGACTCCCAAAATTTGTATTATGTAAGAAATATGCTCCGACAATCACCACAATGATCATGACGATGATAGGAACCGGTATTGGACCGATATAACCTTGTCCGTAGATTCGGAAAGAATCGGGCAAACCGTCAATGTTTCGCCCACCTGCAATGATGTAGCCAATACCTCTGTAAATATAAGCTGTGCCCAATGTGATGATCAGTGGGTGAACCCTGAGTGTATTGCTGAGGAACCCATTTGCCATTCCCAAGATCGTTCCTAGTGCAATGCAAATCGGGATGGCAATTAAGGGATCAATCCCATAGCCATAAGTACTCGACATCATAAGCGACAGCACGACATTGGTCAAAATGATCTGGGAACCGATGGACAAATCTATTCCCCCGGCAACCATCACAAACATCAGCCCAACCGCACTGATTGATACAAAGGAAATTTGCCTGAACAAAAGTCTGTAGTTATTAAATGTATTGAAATTAGGGGCAATGAGTGAAAATAGCACTATCGCCACCAGCAATATCAATAAGGGTGTGTATCTGCTTGCGACTTTAGCAAAGTTTCCAGACAGATATTTAAATTGCGAAGGATTAGTGTTAGTACTCAATGCCCGTGTGCTCCTTAACGCATAATCTCAAAACTTGCGATGAATACGCCAATTGGCAAACTCTGACGGCAGTTACCCAAAAGATTTGTATTCAATATCATCAACAATTTCATTATTACCATTACCATTTTTTCCCTTCACAATAAGGGTTACAACGTCATCCAGAGTGATATCCCTGACATTCAGGATGTCCTGCCTGACGCCACCTTTTAGGACGAAAACACGGTCTGCTATTGCCAGGATGTCAGGTATTCGTTGCGTTATGAGTAATATCGACTGGCCCAGGTCTTTCAAGTTTTTAATCAAACCCAATAATTTATTAGCTTCGGTAACGCCCAGGGCAGCAGTTGGTTCATCCAAAATCATGATCTTCGACTGGAATGCTATCGCCCGGGCACAAGCGATCATTTGACGCTGTCCGCCAGACATCCTGGCCACATTCAGCTTGGGAGATTTGATGTCCACTCGCAGATCTTTGATCAATTCCTCTGCTCGCCTGTACATTCCTTTTTTATTGAGGGTGATCCCCAGCGGTCCCCGTACCAGTTCTCTACCCACGAAGATATTTCTTGCCACGTCCAGATTATTGAATAATGCCAAATCCTGGTAAATCATACTGATCCCTAAATTGAACGAATCCAGGGGATTGCGGATCTCTACTGGTTCTCCGAAAATATGTATCTCACCCTTATCTGCCTGGTAGGCACCCGAGAGAATTTTCATCAGCGTGGATTTGCCAGCACCATTGTCTCCGACAATCCCCATGATCTCACCCTGCCGTAGCTCCAGGTCGACATACTTTAGGGCTTTGACTCCCCCAAAACTTTTACATATTCCCTTCATCTCAACCGCATATACCATAATATCTAATCTCCATAGATCCGTTCAGTCACGGCAAATTACATGTGCTCTCTAATCGGGAGTTCTATTTTCGGATTTTGATCTATTCTCGCGATTCGATCACATCATCAATGTATTCCAAATCAAACCACCATTTTTGATCCGGATGATCCTTGCCTGTTTTCAGCTGGTATGCAGCCCGAATGGCAATTATCTGGGCAATGTGCGAATGCATGACCATGGTGCGTACCAGGTTGTGGGACCAGGTGGTGGGATTACTCCAGGGGCAACTTTTAACGCAGCGATTGCACATCGTGCCGTTTTTATTGGTGAAGTTGAAGCTGGCGCATCGCCGGGTATCCAACTTCCAGGTTTCATATCCATTGTACATTACCTTATCGCCAGTAGAAATGGCCTTGCTTGGA
The DNA here is from genome assembly GCA_041301185.1 of Anaerolineae bacterium. Lineage (GTDB taxonomy): Bacteria > Chloroflexota > Anaerolineae > Anaerolineales > UBA4823 > JAQBDA01. Next base: position 2,221 of record JBFYSV010000213.1, on the reverse strand, counting down.
CAGTTTTCGGCGCAGATTTTGCAGTTCTGGCAAAAACTCTGCAAACCAAAATCGATCGGCTTATCAGGAACAATGGGCATATCCGTCAGGACAGCCGCGGCTTTGAAACCCAAGCCGAGAAATGGATTCAGGATAATTCCTGCGCGACTGACCTCGCCGATGCCTGCTGCAAGCAACAATGGTGGCAATAATACCGAATATTTATTGATAAAGGATGGCCCGTACTGAGGCGAAGCACCCCAACCCAGACGGCGGATATAATTTGCGATCGTCTCGGTGACCATGCCCAGGTGCTGGTAAGCCTGAAAACTGATCGGATCGCCCAACCAATCCCTGCCGCTGGAGGCATGGACTGCATCGCTTTCTTTGCGCATCACGATAATGACGGCATTCTCATAAGGCGTCTCAATGGGGTTGCCTTGTTTATCGTGGCTGTAGTAGGCTGATAATGGTACTTTGCAGACGCCCATCACATCGGCTTTTAGAAAATATCCAAGGGCTTTAATATGCCGAGTCAGGATTTCAGGCTCTAGTGGAATCGGCGCTTTCTCCCTGGCTATCGGATTGGATTCAATTAGCGCAATATGGTCAATTACATGTTTTTGGGCGGCTGACAATGGGTATCTCTCAGGCTGTTTTTTACCCACTGCTTTCTGAACTATGGGACCATACTCGCCGCGAGCGGCTAACCCATAAGCATTGTCTCGAAGGTCAATTCTCCGGATGTCTTCCGTGATCGTGTTTGTCGGTCGGTTAACGCGCCTGAGCTTCTCCATTGGGAACGGTCCTAATGGATCCTGATTGTGTAAGATGTTATTTTGATCGCCAGGTTTCATTCTCAAATTGATAAAAAAACTGCATCTGTTTTCCAAGGAATGTGACGATGGTCGTTCTGACCATCGTCACATTCAACTTGGTAAGGGGCTAGGACTCTTTATCGTTCTTCGAATGGCGGAGCCGGGTATAGGAACTCAGCAGTGGCGTGTTCTTCGGGCCAAACTGATTCAAGCTGACCGTTCTGCCATTGGATGAGTGGGTTCAGCACATTGCCGGTACCATCCTCGTTGAAGGTTACTGGACCGATGACTGTGCTGGTGTCGATGGAGGCAATTGCATCACGGACTGCCTCGCGATCCAATGTGCCGGCTTTCTCAATACCGGCTGCAATGATCTGCACACAGGCGTAAGCTGGACCCGTCAACAGATCAGCAGGGCGTCCAAATTCGGCTTCGTAGGCTGCGTTGAGTTCATCAACTCCCTCGAAGTTAACACCATGGTGCCATCCGGGGAATATGGTGACATATTCACCGATTGCTCCCATGGATTCGCCCCAGTTGACACCTTCTGGCGCTCGGATTACCAGGGAGAATTTTGGAGTCCAACCGAGTTCGGACATCGTCTTAAACATCCCGCTACCATCCGGGAAGATCGGCAAGGTAAGAAGCGCTTCTGCTCCTGCAGCCTTGGCCTTGAGTATCGCGTCAGACCAATCATTATCCGGCGCTACGGGTCTCTCCTCGCGTAAGACCACCTCATAGCCAGCCTCTGCGGCATTCTGTTCCCAAAGATCACCGATTTCTTTACCCCAGTCATCACTGTAGGAGAAAATCGCTACCTTTGTGGGCCGTTCACCTTCCGGGATGGCCGCGTTAAGGATGTCAAAGGTGTCCCTTGCCTGTTGCGGAGATTTGGGGAATGGTGAGAAAAGGTACTTGTAACCCTGCTGGTGGATCTGGTATAGGGCAAAGGCGATACCGCAATAGGGGACCTGGTTCTTTTCTGCAATGGCAGATGCTGCTGCATGCATAGAGCTGCCAGCACCGCCCAGGTAAGCTGTCACGTTTTGATCGGAGAAGATTGTCTCCAGATTGTTGACCGCCTTGGTTGGGTCGGATTCATCATCGTAATAGGTCATGCGCAGTGGAACTTTAACACCGTACTCTTCAACGTATACGCCTCCATCCGCGTTGATGTCCGCTACGGCTAATTCATAACCGGGGAGCACCATGTTGCCAAGAGAGCCAAAGGGGCCAGTCAATGGGATTGAACCACCAATTTCGATGAATTCAGGGGCGGGTGGTTTGGCAGCTTCCTCAATCGGGGTTGGTAGGCATCTAAACGTGGTCAATGGATCCAGGGTTTCTACAGGGTATTCTCCACCACTGATCATCCCCTTCATGATGTCGTAGGTGCTCTGGATCAGATCATCCAGGCTACCGCC
>JBFYSV010000212.1:0-18963 GCA_041301185.1 Anaerolineae bacterium | reverse complement strand
AAAAACACCCACACTTTCCCCTTCGCTAAATTATTCCACGATGGTAGAAACATCATCCAGGCGCAGGCTGATCACCTGGCTGGATGAATCACGCCCCATGGTTACCCCATAAATGGCGTCTGCCACCTGCACCGTGTTGCGGTTGTGAGTGACGATGACGAACTGGGTGTGCTGGCTCAGCTCGCGCAGCATCTCGCGGAAACGCCCCACGTTGGCTTCGTCCAGCATGGCATCCACCTCGTCCAGGACGCAGAATGGCGTGGGCGAGACGCGCAGCAGGGCGAAGACCAGCGATACCGCCGTCAGGCTGCGCTCGCCGCCGGAGAGCAGCGAAAGCCCCTGGGTGCGCCTGCCCGGCAGGCGGGCCTCGATATCGATGCCGGTGTTGGTCATGTCGTCCGGGTCGGTCAGCAGCAGGCGAGCCGATCCGCCACCAAACAGGCGCTTGAAGATGGTGCTGAACTCGGTTGAGACGGCGTCAAAAGTTTTGCGCAGCTCGCCCTGCATGAGGGCATCCAGCTCGGCGATCACCTGGCGCACGTCCGTCTCGGCTTTCTCAAGGTCAGCCACTTGCTCGGTCATGAAGCGGTAGCGGTCGCGCACCTCATGGTATTCCGCCTGGGCCTCGGGGTTGACCGGACCCATGCGGCGCAGCTGAGCGCGCTGGCGGCGCACATTGTCTTCCACATCCGGAGCCAGCTTATCCACCCGCGGCAATTGCTCCACAAGACCATCCAGGGGGAGCGGGGTGGGACCGGAGATCTCTTCGGCGTATTCGAATGCCACCAATCCAAAATCATCTTCAATCCGGCGACGCCAGGTCTCCAGCACCTCCTGGCGGCGGGCCAGGGCAATCCGCGCCTGGGCGTTGTTGTGCTCTGCTTTGCTCAGCGCCTGGCGGGCGGATGTCTCGGAGGCTTGCAGTGCTTCCTGGCTGGCTTCAGAGCTATCCAGCTCTTCCTCAGCCGGATCGATCAGCAAGCGCAGCTCGGCAATCTGCTCGCTCAATTCCGCTTCGCCCTGGCGCTGACCGGTTTTCTCTTCATCGAGATCAACCAGCGCCTGGCGGGCTTCTTCCAGGCGGACCTGGACGGATGCCAGCAAACTGCGCGCCGCCTGCAGGGCAGCCTCTCGTTCAGATTGGCGGGTTCGGGCATCCCCGGCAGCCCGCTCGGCAACGGCTGCCAGGGTGTTCCAGTGGTTGACCTGGTCTTGCAGCTCATCGAGGGGCAGTTCCGCTAGAGATTGGCTGCGCAGGCGTAGCCCTTCGCGGGCTGCCGCAATCTGCCCATCAATGTCCACCTGCTCCTGTTTCAGCCGGGTAGTCTCCGCCCGGCTGGATTCGATTTCCTTCTGAAAACGATCCCGCTGCTCGGCCTGCCAGGCGACCTCTCGCCCGGCTTTTTCCAGGGCTGCCAGAGACTGGCGGTGGGCTTTTTCAACGCCTTCTTCTTCACGGCGAGCGGCAAGCAAGGCTTGCTCTGCCTGGGCATATTCCATCTGGGCTGAAACCGTCCGGGCAGCTACCCCGGCGAGCTCACTCTCCAGGCGCTCAAAATCGGTTTTCATCCGCGCCAGGCGGTTGCGCAACTCCCTCAGCTGGCGAGCCCGGCTCAGGGTGCTGAGCTTGCCTTCCTGCCCGGCAATCACTGGCCCGCTGGCATGGAAAACCTCACCGGCAAGTGTGACGGCGCGTAAGGAGGCGGCGCGCAGCGAGGCAGCTTCGGGCGAAGCGGCGCCGGTCAAAGCGCGCCGCGCCGCCTGGCGGTCTTTCACCACCAGGGTGCTGCCCAGCAGCACGTCCAATGCCGGTCGCAGAGCGGCGGGGCACTGGACCATCTCGCTCGCCAGGCCAAGCACTCCAGGTTGGGATAGCACGTCACCCAGCCGGGCGGGCTGGGGAGCCAGGGTATCCAGGGGAAGCAACGCCCCGCGCACCGATTGCCCAGCCAGCAAGTCCAGGGCGGCATCCAGGCGGCTGGTTTTCTCCAGGATCACGCTATCCAAATATTCGCCCAAGGCGGCGGCGATGGCAGTTTCCAGCTCAGCTGGGGCTTCGATCTGGCTGCCCAGGGCGCTGGGCGAGGCCTGCAGGCGAGACTCACGGGAGGCTTTGAGCAGTAATTGTGCCCCCTGGGCGTAACCCGCCAGCTCAGCTTCGGCCTGCTCGAGGACATCCGCCTGGGCGGTGAGGCGAGCCATTTCAGCCCGGGCGGCGGCGTGCTGCTCCTGGAGCTGCTTCTGCTCCGCGGACAGCTTATCCAGACCCTCCCGGTGGGTCTGCACCTGCTGGAGAGCCTGCTGGCTTCGCTGGCGGGCTTGCTCCAGGTCGGTTTGCGCAACCTGGGCGGCAGCCTGGTCAGCCTGAAGGGCAGCCTGGGCGGCTGCTTCGGCCTGGGTGGCTGCCTGCTGGGAGCCCTGCAATCGCTCGATCTGAGCCTGGCGCTCCGCCAGGCGCGCCTGGAGCTGCACCTGCCGGTCATTGAGCTTCGACAATTCCTGGCGGGCAGCCTGGGCAACCCGCTCTGCCTCTTCCCGCTCTGCCTGGCGCTCTGCCAGGAGGCGGCGGGCGCTCTCCACCTGGAGGCGGGCTTCGGCTACCTCTGCCTGCAAGCGTTCGGCATCCGCTTGAGCCACAGCTAGTCGCTGGGATTGGAGGGCAAGCTCCTCCTCCAGGCGTGCCTGCTCGCCTTGCAGGTCGATCTGCTGTGTCTCCAGGGAGCGGCGGCGCTCATCCGCCACCGCCAGCTGGCGACCCAGGCTCTCCTGGCGGGTGTGCAACTGGGCAAGCTGGCGATGCCACGAGTTGAGGCGGGCGCGCACGCCCTGTACCTGGGCGCGAGATGCTGCCAGCTTTTCATCCAGCTCGCCCAATGCCTTGCGTGCCCGCGCCAGCTGGTTTTCTTGCACCCGGGCAAAATCACGCGCCTCGCCAAGCTCTTGCTGGGCAAGGTGCCAGTGATAGCCGTACCACTCGTGCAGGAGGACCTGCAAATCGGCGCGCACCTGCTCGTACTCGCCTGCCCGGCGGGCCTGGCGCTCCAGGCTGCGCAGGCGGGGCTGAAGCTCCGCCAGGATATCCTGCACCCGGTCGAGGTTGCGGCGGGTGATTTCCAGGCGGCGCAAGGCGTCCTCGCGGCGGGTGCGGTACAGGCCGATGCCGGCGGCCTCCTCGAACAGGCGGCGGCGCTCCTCAGCTTTCAGCGCCAGGGCGGCATCGACCACTCCCTGCCCGATGATGGTGTAGGTGCGCTCCGCCAGCCCAGATTGGGCGAGCAGCTCGGTGACATCCTTCAGGCGCACCCGCTGCCCGTTGACCAGGTATTCGTTAGTGCCATCCCGGTACGCCCGGCGGGTGACGGCGACTTCGCCAAAATCGATCGGCAGCCAGCCGTCGTTGTTATCGAAAAGCACGGTGGCAGAAGCCATGCCCGCCCGGGGACGCTGCTCGGAGCCGGAAAAGATCATGTCTTCGGTGCGCTTGCCGCGCAGCAGGCTGTAAGATTGCTCGCCCAGCACCCAGCGCATGCTGTCGGCAATATTGGATTTGCCAGACCCGTTGGGACCGACTATGGCGGTCACGTTATCGGCAAATTCAAACAGGGTGCGGCTGGCGAAGGTCTTGTACCCGTGCAGCTCAAGGGATTTCAGGCGAGAAGGCATTCCGGTTTGCTCTTATCCAGGGGAGTGTTCTATTCTAAATCCAGCGTCTGCAAAGCCTGGTGGGCTGCTTCTTTGGCAGCCACCTGCTTGCTCTTGCCTGTACCACGCCCGTAGACCACACCATCCACCACGACCTCAATTTCAAAGGTCTTGGCGTGGTCGGGTCCGTAGGAGGCAGTGGTGCGATACTGGGGGGTGCCCAGGTTCTGGGACTGCGCCCATTCCTGGAAGCGGCTTTTGGAGTCATGGTCGTTGTGGGCGCTGATAATCTCGTCGGAGGCTTCCTCGAGCATCGGCTCGATAAAATGGCGCACGGAGTCCATGCCGGCCTCCAGGTATAACGCGCCCACCAGGGCTTCGAACGTGCCGCACAGGATCGCCGGTCGCAGGCGACCGCCACCATCCTCCTCACCGCGCCCCAGGCGCATCACCTCACCCAGCCTAATCTGGCGGGCAAAGTCTGCCAGCATTTCGGTACGCACCAGGGCAGAACGCATACGGGTCAGCTCCCCCTCGCTCATTTCAGGAAAGTGGTTATACAGCCAGGCGCCCACCAGGAAATCCAGCACTGCATCCCCCAGAAACTCCAGGCGCTCGTTGTCTTCAACGGCATCGGGGTGCTCGTTGAGATACGAGCGATGGGTCAGCGCCCGGTTGAGTAATAAAATATCGGGAAATCCCAGACCAAGACGGCGGGCGAATTCCTGGGAGGTTTCGGCCTCCCGGTTTCCCTGAGCAGCTTCCATGTTGACCTCCTGGAACTCAGGGAGCGCCAGACACCCCACCCCCAGGTCGGGAGTCTGGCGGTCCATTAGTTCCTGCAAAATTTTTCCACTGCGATACTCTTACGAATACCTGCGGATTACCAGCACAGCATTGTGACCCCCAAAGCCAAACGCATTGCTCAACGCCACTCTAACCTGGGCAGGCCGCGCCTGGTTGGGGATATAATCCAGGTCACATTCCGGGTCGGGGGTCTCGTAATGGATGGTGGGGGGCAAGATGCCCTCGCGCACCGCCTGGACACAAACAATGACTTCCAGTGCACCGGTTGCACCCAGCATATGCCCGGTCATCGACTTGGTTGACGAAACGGGTATATTATACGCCAAATCGCCGAAGGCTGCCTTAATCGCACGGGTTTCCGATTGGTCGTTCAGATCGGTGGCAGTTCCGTGGGCATTGATATAACCTACCTGGTCCGGCTCGACGCCTGCCACCTGCATGGCAAGGCGGATCGCTTCGGCACCCCCCTCGCCGTTCTCAGACGGGGCGGTGATATGGTAGGCATCCGCGGTGGCGGCATAGCCAGCCAGCTCAGCCAGGATGTCTGCCCCGCGCCGGCGGGCATGGCTCTCCGTCTCCAAGATGAGGATCCCGGCGCCTTCTCCCAACACAAACCCATCGCGGTTCTTATCGAACGGCTGGGGGGTCATGGAGTAGTCATCGTTGCGGCGGGAGAGTGCCCCCAGGCGGTCGAAGGCGGCGATCCCCAGGCGGTTGATGGTCGCTTCACTGGCGCCGGTGACAGCGACATCGATCAGACCGCCGCGCAGCATGCTCCAGGCAGTCCCGATCCCATCCGCGCCTGAAGCGCAGGCTGAGACGACCGAAAAACACGGTCCCCTGAAACTATATTCGATCGCCACCAGACCCGACGCACCGTTTGCCATCAGCATGGGGATGACAAAAGGGCTGACGCGCCGAGGACCTTGCTGCTCCAGGACAACGATGTTTTCATACAAGGTTTGTAGACCGCCGATGGCGGTGGAGAGGATCACCCCCACCCGCTCGGGGGCGAAGGAGGTCTCCAGTAGACCGGATTGGCGCAGGGCCTCTTGAACGGCAACGGTGGCGAACTGCTGGTAGCGGTCCCGGCGGCGGGCTTCACGCGGGTTTATCAGCTCTTCCGGGCGGAAATTTTTCACCTCGCAGGCGATCCGAACCTGGAATACACTGGTATCGAACTGCGTGATCGGTCCCACGCCGGAAACACCCTGGATCAGATTGTGCCATGTTTCAGGTACTGAATTTCCCAGCGGGGTGATGGCTCCCATACCCGTAATGACGATTTTCTCTGGCATGCTACCTCCTGAATATATTTACCTTTAGAACTTACGCAGTCCGGAAGGTGGTGGGGGGTGTTTGGGCAGGCGCCTTCAGACCAGTGCCGGTCAGCACCACCGCGATTGGCTCAGGCACTTTGCCCACCAGCTGCGCCAGCGCGCCCCACACCACGGCAGAGGTCGGCTCGACGAACAGGCCGCGGTGGGCAAGCTGCTCCCGCCCGGGGATGATCTCCTCTTCATCTACTGCCACCACTATTCCCTGGTGGGCAGCAATGCAATTCAGCACGGCATCGCCCCGCAAAGGTTGCAGGACGCGGATGCCTTCCGCCAGGGTAGGCGCTTCGGCAGCCCAGCCCAAACCAGCTGGACCGTAAGTGTACAGCGCCCATAACGGGGCGCAGGCGCGGGCCTGGACGCCGACCAGGACAGGCAAGCGATCGATGACACCCGCCGCGCCGAGCGCCTGGAAGCCCCGCCCAACCCCCAGCAATAAGCCGCCCTGCCCCACCGGCAAGACCAGGCTGCCCGGCGCCCCGCCCATCTGGTCGACCAGCTCGTACGCAAGGGTGGCATAGCCGGGCAGGTTGAAAGGCAGGTAGGCATGGCTGGCGTAAGCCGGGGCGGGCTCGCCGCTCTCCCCGCCAGCTTCCACGAGGCGCAGCACTGCTTTGGCTGCGTTGGAGCGTGGTCCCATAATCCGCACCAGCTCGGCGCCGTAGGCTTCGATCTGGTAGCGCTTGGGTCCGGATGCCGAGTCGGGGGCGTAGATGCGGGCGCGCACTCCAGCCCGGGCGGCATAAGCCGCAAACGAGGCCCCGGCATTGCCGGACGAGTCTTCCACGGCATGCGAGGCGCCCCGCCAGCGCAACACACCGGCGATCACGGCGCTGCCCCGGTCCTTGAAGGAGCCGCTAGGATTGAGATACTCGCACTTGAACGCCACCGGCAGCCCAAAAGCCTCTGCCCAGACCAGCGGGGTGTTACCCTCCCCCAGGCTGACCGGGTCGATATCCTCAGGCAAGCCAAAGCTGTGGCGGTAACGCCAGATACCCGGCTGGCGCGGGTCGACCTGCCCCGGGTCATAGGCGAGCGGTGCGGCGTAATCAAACAAACCGCCGCAGCTCGGGCATTTATAAGGCAGCCCCTGGTGGGGGTAAAGCTGGCGGCAGTTGGTGCACTGGATTGGCATGGCTATCCCGAGGATTCTTCGGCTCGTGGGGCTGCGTCATCCCGACCGGGGAGGTAATCCCCTTCCACCCAGAACTCGCCGCCCGGACCGACTTCTTTTTTCCACACCGGCACGATCTCTTTCAAGCGGTCGATGCCGTAGCGGGCGGCTTCAAAGACGCCGGTATCGCGATGGGCGGCGCTGCAGGCGATCAGCACGGTGGGCGTGCCAGCCTCCAGGCGACCAATGCGCTGCACGATGGCTATCCCCTCCACGGAGGGCCAGCGCTGGCGGATCTCGTCTGCCACCTGGCGCATCTTGGCTTCTGCCATAGGCTGGTAGGCCTCGTACTCGAGGTAGGCAGTCTGGTGGGGATCGTCGCGGCGGGTGACGCCGCGGCGAGTGACGCCGCGCACCATGCCGGTGAAGAAGCAGGCTGCGCCGGTGGTCGATAGGGTGATGCGCGCCAGCAGGTCATCCAGATCGATGGATGCCTGGGTAATGGCGAATATGGTCGGATAGGTATCAGACATAAGCGGACAATACTGCAGAAAATAACCCAGAAAAAGCCGGATGGTTACGGGCAGGCTCCCCCGCTCACCGGGGGAAAGAGGGCCACCTCCGCTGCGGCAGGCAGCGGATCGTCATCGAAGGCGAACTCGCGGTTCACCGAAACCAGCACCGAAGGCAAGGCCTCAGCCAGGGCAGGAAAACGCCCCTCCAGGACGGCTTTCAGCTGGCGCACCGTTGCACCTTGGGGCAGCTCCAGGCTGGTTGCCTGCAATCCGGCGCGGTCTTTCAGGGTGGCAAAAAACAAGACGCTTACCTGGATCATTGCAACGGCTCACTCATTGATCACGTCGCCGCTGCGCCCGCCGCGTTTTTCGACCAGGCGGATATTCTGGATACGCAGGGTCTTCTCGGCGGCTTTGGCCATATCGTAGACGGTGAGGGCGGCCACGGAAACGGCGGTCAAGGCTTCCATTTCCACGCCGGTCTTGCCACGCGTGCGCACAGTAGCCGCGATCTGGACGCCGGGCAGGGCCGCGTCCAGCTCCAGATCAACGGCGATATGGCTGAGCTGCAAAGGGTGGCAGAGGGGGATCAGGTCGGCGGTGCGCTTGGCTGCCATCACCCCGGCCAGCTGGGCTACGGTAAGCACATCACCTTTTTTAAGGGCACCCGCCTGGATCAAGGCCAGGGTTTCCGGGCGCATAACCACCTCGCCCCGGGCAACGGCAACCCGCTCGGTGTCGGGCTTGTCTCCCACGTCCACCATGCGAGCTTTGCCGCTTTCATCAAGATGAGAAAGTTGAGCGGACATGGACGAATTATAACGCATCCAACAAATCGCTTCGATATTTTTCACAAATCGTTATATAATTAATATGGTGGCATGAAGATTGCACGCATAAAAAATTGAAATAACGATTATCCTGACGGGTGGAATAGCTGCAATCTTGCATGGCTAAGCCCATCGTGGACAACAAAGGAAGGGTGATATGGAAAAGTACGAGAATCAATTTACCAATACCGTATTGGTGTGGAGCTTTGGGCTGATTTTGGGCGTGCTTTTTGGTCTGGTTGTCCTCGGCTGGTGGCTGTGGCCTGTGCAATGGGTGGATGCAAGCCCAGAGCAGCTGCTGTACCAATACCAGGTGGAGTACCTGAATACGACTATCGAGGCGTATGGCTTTAGCGGCGATACTTCCGTAGCCCAGGCGCGTTATTTCGCCCTGGGGGCGAACGCCGAGACCGCCCTGGCGGAGATCGTGCAGAACCCGGGCAGCCTGCCGCCTGAGCTGATTACAGAGTTCAGCCAGCAGGTGGTCGGCGTGCCGGTCGATACGCTAGCCAGCAAGCCGATTACAACACCCAGTACAACAACCGGGCTGAACCCGTGGATTGCGGTATTAATTGCACTTTTCTTCCTGTTCATCGGTGGGATAGCCACCTACCTGGTGGTGCGCGGCAACCGACGCCAGGAGGGAGAGCCAGAGGCCATCCCTTACGAGGCCGCTCTCGAGGAAGAGGTTGCCGCAGAAGATACTCTGGAGGTGGAGCCCATTCTGAGCCAGGCGGACTATGCGGAGCCATACACGATAGAGGACGAGCTGCCCGATGAAACCCGGACGACTGTCTCGGAGGAGTGGTATCCCCTGTCCAGCGAGGGGGAGCAAGAGGCTGTTCCGGCAGAACAAGAATATGTTCCGGCAGAGCAGGAAGCAGCCCCGGCAGATAGGGGCGGGCTGGACCTGCCGCCATTCCTGGCGGCTGCCGGCGCAGCCGCGGCTGCTGGTTACGTCGCTTCAGAATTACGCGAGGAAGAACCCGCTGAGGAGGAAGCCGTCAGCGAGCTGCCAGAGACAGAATTCCTGGAAGAGCAGGAAGTACCCCTGGAAGACAGCCGGGTGGAAGAGGCTGCCATGGCAGGGTTGGCGACCGCCTGGCTTGCAGAAGAAGGCGAGCAGGAAGAGCCTCTCGGCGAGCAAGAAGAGCCCATCCTGGAAGAACCGGAAGAGGAGATCGAAGCTCCCGATTTTTCCGATCTTGAGGTGGAAGAAAGCCTGGAAGAGGCAGAATTTCCCGATCTGGAAGCCGAAGCAGCGATTGTGGGCGCAACCGTAGTCGGAGCACAGGAAGAAGCTGCCGAAGTGGAAGGCGAGCAGGCGGCTGAGGAGCTGGTCAAGCCGCACGATCCGATCGAGGTCAAAATGCGCAAGAAGCTCGAGTTTGTCGAAGGGATTGGGCCAGCGTATGCCACGAAACTAGGCGAGATCGGCATCCTGACCACCGGCAAGCTGATGGTGGAAGGTGTCACCCGCGCCGGTCGCCAGGAGCTGGCGGAGAAATCGGGCATCACCGAAACCCTGATCTTGAAATGGCTGAACATGATCGACCTGTACCGCATCAAGGGTATTGGGTCAGAATACGCCGAGCTATTAGAAGCTGCCGGTGTAGACACCGTCCCCGAGCTGGCTCAGCGCAACGCGGGCAACCTGTACCAGGCCCTGGCGAAAACAAATGAAGAGAAACGCCTGGTGCGGCAACTGCCCACCCCGGAACAAGTATTGGAGTGGGTGGAGCAGGCTATCAACCTGCCGCGAATCATCCAGTATTGAGTGGCAATTAATCCATAAGCGCAGCAACCCCGGCGGTCAGGTAATTGACTGCCGGGTTTTTTGTTATTGAATTGAGACCATAATTATGCTATTCTTTTCTCATACACGCGACGGGAATTCTTCCCGAACGCGGTTGGAAATGCCAGGCTGATCCGGTTTTCGCAAATTCATTTCAACTCATCGCCAGAGGAGGAAGCAGCCCGTGAAACGGACGCTATTTCATATCAGCTATTCGATGGGCAATTTCGCCAACACCATCGCCTACCAGGTGTTTGGCAACCGCATCCAGTTCTATTACGTGGATATTTTGGGCTTGAACGCCGCCACCGCAGGTGTGATCTGGACGATCTACGGGTTGTGGAATGCGATCAACGACCCGCTGATGGGACAGCTCTCCGACCGGACGCGGACGCGGATGGGACGGCGCGTGCCGTATGTCTTCTTCGGGGCAATCCCGTTAGGGATTTCGTTCTTCTTCCTGTGGACGCCACCGGGTCACAGCGCCTGGGTTCTGGCAGGCTACTTCCTGGCGATACTGTTCATTTTCGACACGCTGTACAGCCTGACGATCATTGCCTACAACGCCCTGTTCCCCGAGGTGGCGCCCACCAACCGGGACCGGGTCGACCTTTCGGCGGTGCGCGAGATCCTGGCAACCATTGCATTGCTGCTCGCATTTATCCTGGCGCCAATCATCGCCGATGCGGTAGGATATATCTGGATGGGGGCAATTATGGGCAGCCTGATTGCCATCGGCTACCTGGTCTCGATGATCGGGGTGCGGGAGAACCCGGATAATATCAAAGACGATGGGGTGGGGATGGGCGCCTCCTTGAAAATCGTCTTAGCCAGCATCCCCTTCCGCTGGTTCGTAGGCGCCAACCTGGCGAAAGAGTATATCTGGCTGGTGCTGGCTGCCTCTCTGCCTTTCTGGCGTAAATATGCCTTGAATATCCAGGGGGAGGGCCAGGTGTTCGGGATGACCCTGGGGCCAGGCGACCAGGAGGCGATCTTGCTCGGGCTGCCGATCTTGCTGTGCATCCCCTGCCTGCTGATCTGGCGACCGATCGTGCCCCGCCTGGGTAACCGCAAGACGTGGATCCTCGCCAGCTTTATCTTTATCCCCGGCTTTTTGATCATTACCTTTGCGAATAACTTTTACACCGGCTTGATTGGTACGCTGCTGGCAGCTCCCGGGCTGGCAGGCTCGATGATTATGCCCTTCCCGGTGATCTCAGAAGTGATCGATGATGACGCTTCCCGGCATGGCTACCGGCGAGAGGGCATCTTCTTCGGGATGAGCTGGGGCATCGTCAAGCTGGCGTTTTCGGTGCAGGGGCTGCTGTTCGCCACGGTGATGACTACCGCAGGTTATGTGGCTGGTTCGAATGTGCAAAGCACCAGCGCAGTGTGGGGCATCCGCTTCTTGATCGGTATCACCCCCATCGTAGCCTGCCTGGCGATCGCTTATTGCATGTACCGCTTTCCATTAGGGCGAAAGGTAGACCAGGAAACCCCAGCTGGCTGAGCAATCCTGTAAAGTATTCGCCCGGGAGCTACGCCCCTAATCGCACCACCAGCGACCAGGCATGCCGGGTGCCGCCTTCGATTATGGACACGCGCCGGTTGCGGATGGCTACATCCAGGCTATCATAATACCCGTTGGAGGGCTCCAGGGCAACCACCGCCTGGGGGTTGTATGTGCCTTCGTCAACCCAGATCCCAAAATAGGGCAGCTCGGCAGGCGACCATTCCATGCGTAGAGAACAGCCCAGATGCTGGTTCACCAGAGCCGCCCAGGGGATGGGCGACTCAGGGGGTAGGTAGAATTTGCGACAATCGTGATTGTCCGCGGAGCGGATGCGCTCCAGCTCCCACAGGCGACCATCCTTCGAGCGGGGGTGCGGCCAGGGGTAACGCTCGCCAGCAGCCCCCCATACCTCCCCCGGCAGGACGTTGACGACCTGAGTGGCGCTTTCTGGCAGGACGATGGCGGTATGCTCACCGGCAAAATATTGGGGGTGGGCTGCCCACAGGTAGGCAAAGGGCGCAATGCCGGTGTTCTCAAGCTGGTATTCAAGCAATAAGACCCCTGGCGAAACCAGCGCAGCCCGGCGGCGCAGGCAGTAAGGCAACGCCACTCCATCGACCCGCAGGACAAGCCCGGCAGCCTCCTGGCTTTCTACCTGCCAGGGCAGCGACCAGACCTCGCCGTGGTCTGGCAGGAACCCGCCGGCATATTCCCCAGGCAGGGGATAGTCGCAGGCATTGATGGTCGGGAACATCTCATCCCACCCGCTCATATCCTGGGCGACAAAGCTGCTGCCATAGATCACGGGCTGCAACGGGCGCTGGGGACCGACCAGCCACTCGAAGCTGAGGCGCTTATCGTAGATCGAGACGATCTTGGCCCCCAGGGACGGCACGATCACCACACGGGCGGCTTCGTCTTCCAGCGCCCAGGCGGGCTGGGCGTGCCATTCGGTCGGGAAGATCTGGCTCATTCACTCATCCTGTTCAGCCAGAATCCTCAGGTGCAATGTTGCCCCCAGGTGGCTGGCGTCTAATCGCAGGACCTGCTCGAAATGTCCCCGGGCGCGGGCGCTCTCGCCGCAGCCCATCGCGCCCAGGGCTTGCATATAGTGGCAGTGCACCTGGTTGCGGCGCTGCAGGTCATCTTCAAAGACCAGGAAATCGGGCAGCGAGACGGCAAAATAATCGACTTCCACAGTGTCGTCCATGTGAGCCTGCCCGTAGTCGATCAGCTTGTGGAAGATCTCGCTGGCGGCATCCGGGTCGCCCAGCTCGCGCCGGGCGAGGCCCTGGTAATAGATCATGTCCGGCGGCTGATCGTTGTAATACATGGCGGAGGTTGGCTCGGATAGTCCGACCGAGGCGCGCTCAAAGAACAGGCGGGCTTGCTGCGCATCTTCCAAACCCAGGCAGGCAATGCCCAGGTAGTAAAAGATATTGTTCTCCTGAGCGCCGTAGAGCTTGCCCTCACCCAGGTTGGGCGGGTAGAGCCGGGCTTTCTCCAGGTGCTCACGGGCGGCAGAAAATTTGCCTTCCCGCAGATTGCGCCGGGCGATATCGACCAGGCTGGCGACGTACTGCCCGGTGGTCTTGCCCTCCCCGCCCTCCCAGGGATGGAAATTACGCCCCATGAGAAGCTGGTAAGCCCGTTCAGGCTCACCCAGCAGGTTATACAGGCTGATGCGCTCGATCATCAGGTCGTCACGGGCATCGACCAGCGCCGGGTAGCGCTCCAGGTGCGCCAGGCGCTCAGCGGGTGGGCGGTTGAGCTTCTTATAGAGCTGGTCCAGCTCGAAGAGCAGGCGGGCATCCTGAGGATCCAGCTCGATAGCTCTCTCCAGGCTTTGGACGGCAAGGGAAGGCTCGCCCCGCTTGTTAAAATATGCCAGACCCAGGTTGCGGTGGACGGTGGGGAAGTGCGGGTCGAGCTGGCGGACGTGCTCCCAGCAGGCGATGGCATCATTGTACTGGTGATGGGCGTACCAGAAATTTCCCAGGTAATAGCAGGCGCGGGCATCGTCTGGGTTAAGCTGTTCAGCGGCGCCCAGGATGAGCACATCTTCCAGGCGGTTGGGGAAGACGTAATCGGGGGGCAGGTTCGCCGCTAGCTGGTAGACCTGCTCTGCACGCCGCTGATCCCCGGACTGGAGCAGCGTCCAACCCAGGGTATATCTCACTAACGCGTCCTCAGCAGGTGCCTGTTTCAGCAGGTGGATGGCATCCTGCCAGAGACCAGCGTGAGCGTAATCCAGGGCGATCTCGATGCAGGTGCTGGCTATGCGGCGAGTGGATTGCCAGCCAGCATCGCTGGCATACGAGCGGGTGGTTTGCCAGAAGGCGTCATCGCCTGCCAGCAGGTTCTGCTCCCATAAGGCGCCGTAATCCAGCACATCGTTGCTCAGGCTGTGGCGGACCTCCTGCAGGGCAGCTTCGGTCTGCCCCTGATGGCGCAACAGGGCAATCTTCAGGTGGCGGGCTTGTTGGTGGCGGCTGTTGCGCCCCAAGGCGCTTTCGACCAGATTCAGCGCCTGGGAATAGTCCCTCTGCTGGCATGCCAGGCGAGCCAGCTGGAAATAGGCGGCATCCTGCCAGGCTGCATTCCACACCGCCTTGTAGAAAGCGTCGAACGCCTCCCGGTAGCGTCCTTGCATCTTCAAGGCGAGCCCCAGGTTATAGTACGGCTCGCCATCATAAGGGTTGGGATTGCGCGAAGTCAGGCGCTGGATGGCGAGGCGAAAATACGTTTCGGCGAGGGCAAACTTCCCCCGCCGGTAGAGCAGCAATCCCAGGGCGTTGTTACAGCGGCTGTCGAAGGGATCGCGGCGCAAAGCTTCCTCATAATACGGCTCGGGGGGGCGCGTGGCGTGGCGGTACTGCTCCAGGTGCAAGCCGTGGAGGTAAAGTTCCTCGCTGGAGGCGACCTGATAGGGCAGGGGGGCAGGCGTGGCAGGAGCGGGGACGGCGGGTTTCTCGTCTGGCAAGGGGGTGTATGACAGCAGCTCCCGCTCCCCTTCCAGCACTGTTAGCGTCAAGTCTTGCGGGATAGCTCCATCGGGCAGATTGATGCTTTCGATCATGGCGAACTGCGGATCGAGCGACTGGGTCTTCTCAAAAATGATCGTTCCGCGGTGCACCAGGCGCACACGTACCTGCCGGGGTTGGGTCAAGTAGACACCCAGGCGCGCCTGCCTGCCTTCGACCTCCAGGTTGAGGGCAGCCTCAGACGAGGCGACCTTGACCGCACCGATCTGCTTATAGGGCATGAAGATCTGGGTAAAGCTCTTCTCCTCGCCGGGCTGGAGCCAGGAGAAATCCGGCTGGTTATCGGTGAAGGCGCCGCACATCAGCTCGATATACGGCCCATCTTCATCGGTGAGCTGGCGGTCCCAGGCTTTGCCGAAATCGCCGCAGCCCCAGGTCCACTGCTTTTTACCTGGCACCAGGTGATGGTTGGCGACATGCAGCATGCCTGCACGGGCGCGGTGATCGTAATTGCCGACAAAGTCAAAATCCGAGTGGTATGCCATGTAAGAGGTCGGCACGGGAATATTCGAATAGCGGCTGATATCGGTGCCGGGGTGATAGTTGACTTTGTAGTACACGCCGGTGGCGATGGGGAAGCCGGATACATCCCGCTTGCCGTGATCCATGACCGCATGCACATCGGGAGGGAAAACGGATTGGGTGTCTTCGTGAACGCTGACTGCCGGGTTTGCCCACCACAGGAAGGTCTGCGGCTCGTTGGTGCGGTTGTAGAGCTGGACGCTGATCTCCAGGTAGGCCTGCTCCGGGTAGAGGGTGAAACCGTGCATACCCTTGGTGCGGAACATGGCTTCGATCTCCCCGCACCACACCGTCTGGCTGCCATCCGGATTGGATACGATGCGCCATTCCAGCGGGTCAAACGTGCTTGGGCGGTGATGCTGGGGCCAGTTGAACTCGATCCCGCCGGAAATCCACGGCCCTGCCAGACCGACCAGGGCGGGTTTAATCACCCGGTTGTAATACACAAAGTGGTAGCTATTGGTCTTATCCAGCGCCATCTGCACCCGCCCGCCGATCTCGGGCAGGATCATCACCTTCAGATAGCGGTTCTCCAGGAAGACGGCGGTGTACTTCTGGTCGTATTTCTCGTCGGTGATGCGGTCAATCACCGGGTGGGGATACACCACGCCGCTGCTCCCCTGGTAGACGCGCTTCTCCAGGAACATGGGGTTTTTATCCGGGGTGCCGATCCGGTAGGTGGGGATCGTTAGCGTCTCTGCCCAGGCGCGGACTTCATCGGTCATAGGTAATTCCTTTGATTGATCCGAATACACATTTTATGGGTGAACCGGTAAAGATCTGTTCCTACGGCTGGCATGTCATTCCTCGCCCCATAGGGGCGAGGAATGACATGCCTTGATTTTCCATTAACAAACTGAGCAGGGATTTCTCGTCGCTTCGCTCCTCGAAATGACATCTATTTTTCTATGATTAGTAATTACCGTATTCCTGCAATGTCTCCCACATCGCCATGAAATTCTCGGGGGGGACATTGGGCTGGGTATTATGCACCGTGCCGAAGACGAACCCACCCCCAGGTGCCAGGGCTTCGATGCTCTGGCGCACGTCTTCGCGCACCTGATCTGGCGTGCCGGAGCTGAAGACGCGCTGGGTATCCACCCCGCCGCCCCAGAAGACAACGTCTTTGCCAAACTCACGCTTCAGCTCGAACAAATCCATGCCCTTGGCGCTCTTCTGAACCGGGTTGAGGATATCGATGCCCGTCTCGATCAGATCGCCAATCAGAGGGCGGATGGCACCGCAAGTATGGAAAAAGACCTTGACCGGAGCCAACTTCTTGATGGCGGCAAACAGCTCGGCATGGCGGGGTTTAATGAAGCGGCGGTAGATGTCTGGGGAAAGCAGCAAGCGGTCCTGACCTGCCATGTCGTCCGCCTCGGTGACCACATCCACGTATTCGCCAGCTTCCGCCAGGGCGACCTCCCAATAGGCAATCTTCAGCTCCACCACCTTGTCCATCAGGTATTCCGCCATAGACGGGTTGAGGTGGAAATCGGTGTAATAGTTGAGATAACTACGCAGCCAGGAGTGCATCTCGGTCACACCAGCGCATAATCCGCCCAGGATCACGATCTTGCCTTCCTCGTGGGCAGCCCTGGCGCGCTGGTGCAAGCCAGTAAAGCGGGAAGGGTCGACCGGATTCGGCCAGGTATAACTGGCGGTCTGCTCCACGGTTTCAACCGCAGACAGGGGATGGGCAACCATATCATAATAGAAGCCGCCGCTCTTGGGCATGCGCCAGTCGATGCCCCACTCATCGGTGTAGGCGGTGTACTCGCCTTCATCGCGCAGCTCCAGGTTATAGATCGCCGAGGAGCGCGGGGCGACATTGCGGCAATCGGCGCCGAGGATTTCGGCAAGGTCTTCATCCACGGTGGCAAGCTGCTGGATGATGTCTTCGGTGCGGATTTCCACCTCGGGCATCTTCAAAAAGCGGCGCAGATTCTGGTAGGCAGTCTTATGGATGCCGGTGGCAACCGTTCCCCCCAGGTCAAATGGCACATGATCCGGCTCCCGGTGGTTCATTGCGGCTAACATGCGCTGGCGTGAGTTCATCATTGGCCTCCGTTGTTTATTCTAAGGATGCATAATCCTGGTCCCGGATGGTGTTGACCATCGCCCAGAAATTCTCCATTGGGGTGTCGAGCTGGACGTGATGAGTGGGTCCCAGGATCAAACCGCCGCCCTGGCCCAGGGTTTTCAGACGATGGAGCACTTCCTGACGGGTATCCTCCGGCGAGCCGAAGGGCAAGGTATGCTGCTCGTCGATCGATCCCCAGAAGCAAAGCTGGCGCCCAAACTCGCGCTTCAGGCGCTCAGGGTCCATGCTGGCGGGCTGGATGGGGTTGAGCACATCCAGCCCGATCTCGATCAGCTCGGGGATGACCGGGTAGATATTGCCGTCGGAATGGTAAGCGACCTTGACCTGCGGGTTGATCTGCTTCAGCTCAGCGATGAACTGCGCCAGGCGCGGTTTCAGGAACCGGCGCCAGTGGGCGGGCGAGATCAGCATCGTTTTTTGCCCGCCGATATCATCGCCCAGCCAGACCATATCCACTCCCAGCTCGACGAGCTTTTTAGCCGCTGCCAGGTGGTAGCGATCGGGGATCTCCAGGATGGCATCCGCCAGATCGGGATTGAGAGCGAAATCCATCAGCATGCGCTCGTAGCCGCGCAACGCCCAGGCGGTCTCGAAGATGGTGGTGACGGTTACCCCGACAATCCAGTATTCGTCGCCGAACTCGCGGATAGCCCACTCAGCTTCACGGTACAGCTCCGGGCGGTCAGGGTCGGGCGGGGTGTAATCCAGGATCGCCCGGTCGTCTGCCAGCGGGTGGTGGGCAAACTCGGTGTAGCGCCCAACGCCGTACGGGGTCTGGTATTCAATCGACTTCCAACCCACCCCCCACTCGTCGGTGTACTCGCTGGGAGTCTGGTAATAAGAGTTCGCCCAACCGATAGAGGTCAGGATCAGGTCTTCATCGATGAGGCGCTCCAGCTCATAGGTATTGCCGCCGCCGTGCGGGTTGTGGCTCTCATCTACCCCCAGCCCGAGGTTGGCTCGCAAGCGCCGGGCAAACTCAGGGGTGAAGCTGACCTGCATGGGGCAGCGGTCGGGAGTCTCGTGGTTGAGCGCCGTGGCAACCCGCTGGCGATGGTTCATGGAATGCCTTCCCGTTGGCTGCGGATAGCCTCAAACATGGCGACGATATTTTCGGCAGGCACATTCGCCATGATATTGTGGACCTGCTGGAAGACAAAACCGCCCCCGGGCTGCAGGATACGGATCTGCTGGCGGGTATGATCATAGACCTGCTGGGGTGTGGCGTTGGGCAGGATGGTTTGGGTATCACAACCGCCCCCCCACAAGGTGATCTCCGAGCCGAAATCGCGCTTCAATCCAGCGGCGTCCATCCCGGCGCAGGAGATCTGCACCGGGTTGATGGCATCCAAACCGGCTTCAATCAAATCCGGCAGGAGCTCACGAACGCCTCCGCAGCAGTGCAGCAGGACTTTGACGTTTGCCAGGCGCTTGGCAGTTTCCCACATGAGAGCATGGCGGGGCTTGAAAAACCGGCGGTACATGCGCGGCGAGATCAAGGGACCGGTCTGCATGCCCAGGTCATCCCCAAACAGGATGACGTCAATCGAATCACCTACCGCGCTCAGGTAGCGTTCAAGATTGCGCAGGTGCAGCTCGGTCAGGCGGTCCAGGAAGGCGTGAGCGCGAGCAGGCTCGGCTGCCAGCATGGCGAGGAAGTTATCGATGCGGTACAGGAACTCTCCGGTCTCCAACAGGCTGCCTCCGAATAAGCCGATGATCGCCCGGTCCGTGCTCTGG
>JBFYSV010000211.1:0-5809 GCA_041301185.1 Anaerolineae bacterium | reverse complement strand
CCAGCAAGAGCAGCGCCAGGAGAATAATCGTTTTTTGCCTGGTAATATGCATAAGTCTGCCATTTCCTCTCGTCATTGCCAGGATGATATCATCTCTGGCAAAAGGCGATTATATCATTTGCGAGTATCCTATCCGGGTAGCGACCGAATTGCGTGGGGTATAATTCACCCGATCTGTAATGGCAAAGCAGACAATCAAGATGTCAAGAGATACCACTCGGGCTCCAGCGCAAAATTTCAGGACAATTGCTGGTGGGATAGCTTTGCTGCTCATACTGGCGGCTGCCTGGTGGTTGAGCCAAAAGATCACCCAGGCTGCTTCCTGGAGCGGTGTGAACGCCATTTTGTTGGCGGCCTCTTCGGTTGTATATCCTGTACTGGTTGAGCGTAGCCTGGCATTGACACCGCTCTACTGGAAATGGCGCTACCGCCTGGCTTTTATCCTGCCGGCGGTGGTGTTCAGTCTGACCTGGATCATCGCGCCAACCGAAGCTGGTTTTTGGGCTCGAGCCAGCCTGTTCCTGTTGGTGATCCTGGGGGTAATGGTAGGAAGTATCCTGACCACGGGTTTGAGAGAGCCGCTATGGGAGAATAACTCTCCTCCTTCCCGGCAAATCCAGGAAGAAGTGTACCAGCTTCACTTGAGGTTAATTGGAAGGCCTGGTGCGGCACCCGCCAGCAAGCGCATCTTTGACGTGTTGCTGGCAGCCGCCGGGATGCTCTTCTCCTCTCCGGTATGGTTAGCAGCGCTGTTCCTGATCTGGTTCGAAGACCCAGGCCCGGTATTGTTTGTGAAGAACTCGGTTGGCAAGGGCGGTATCAACTTCCACCAGTATAAATTTCGCACGATGGTGCGCGAGGCAGAGGTGAACACCGGGCCGATCCTGGCCAGCGATGCGGATGAGCGCATCCTGATGATTGGGCGCGTGCTGCGAAAATCCGCGTTGGATGAATTGCCACAATTGCTCAACATCCTGAAGGGCGAAATGAGCTTTGTAGGTCCCCGCCCGCAGCGCACTGTGCTGGTCCACGGTTACCTGGGTAAAATGCCCCAATATGCCCAGCGCCACCAGCTGTTGCCCGGCCTGTCTGGCCTGGCTCAAGTGGCTGGGGATTATTATTTAACCCCGCTTCAAAAACTGCGCTTCGACCGGCTGTACATCCGCCATGCCAGCCTTGGCATGGACATTAAGTTGTTGCTCCTGGCTTTCCTGGTTACTTTTTGGTACCGCTGGCAGCCCGGGTGGGATGGAAGACTGCCCCGGCGGCTGCTGCGCTGGGGAGGCAGTTAACATCCGTGGACTTCTTTATAGCTTGCGTTTAAAGAGAACCCAGCTGCTCCATAGCAGGATATTCACCACCAGGGCATTGAGCGCCTGCCCGGCGATGGTGCCATAGACTCCCCAGCGGTAGATCATCCAGATACCCACCGTCGCCATCAAGAAGATCGCAACCAGGTTTGCAATGAAGATCGGACGGGAGATACGCGCTGCTTTGAGGATTGTTTGCAGGGGCCAATAGGCGAACCACAGGGCGTAAAAAGCAGCCATCAGTACCATGCCGTCGCTATAAGCCAGGTAGGTATCTCCATACAGCAGGGATAATAATTGTTCTGGGAAGAGCATCGCCAGTGCCAGGAAGGTGAGGGTGGGGATGCCTGCCAGGACATATACCATACGCATGGTGCGGGAGAGGGCGCGCACGCCGTTTTGCGTGTATATGCGGGCGGCACGCGGCGTGAGAAAGGTATCGGTTGCCCGCAGCAAGGTATGGATGGGCGCAACCAGGTTTTGCAGAGCGCGGTACGCTCCAGCCGCGGCGAAACTGATCATCCCCGCCGTCAAGATTGGATAGAACTCTACCGAGATCCAGTTGGCAATCGTTCCCCCCATCACCCAGCGCCCAAATCCCCAATTGCGCCTCCAGGTTTCTTTCAGGTCTGTATAGCTGCGGGTCCAAAAGAAGCGAGTAAAATATATTCCAGGGATCAGGGCGACAACTGATCCCCAGGCAATTGCGTTCAACCCAGCGACGCCGCTCAGGGTACCCTGGCTTGCCCACCAGAGCATCAGCACAAGGCGCACGGTATTGGCCAGGACCGTATTGAGAACCGCGCTGAATACCAGACCGCGGGTGTAAAGCATGCGCCGGACATATTCTTGTAGCTGCCAGCCCAGGAAGGCAAACCATAGGCCGAAAAGGGTTGGTCCAGCTATATCATTGCCTAAAAGGGTTAACACCCATCCAGCCGCCGCAACGATCAGGGCTGTGGCGCTTGCCAGGATGATTTGTAAAATACTGGTGCTGGTAGCATAGCTTCTAAAGCTGGCATCATCCATGCCTGCGCCGTACACGTTGAGCGGCTGGACGATGACGCCTTCTTGCACAGAGCGCACCAGGCGTAATGTGACAAAGCCGACTCCATAAATGCCCAGTTGGGTGGGATCAACTGAGCGGGCCAGGATGATGGTTGCCAGGAAATTGGACAGGCTGATCACCCCCTGGTCGATCGCTGCCAGGTAACCCTCCTGAGCACCTTTGCTGGAGAATAACCTGACCAGCGTATGACGGTAGATTTGCCAGTGAGTCGAGAGGCTTGAGGGGTGGTCTTTTTGGTCTGAGTTCGGCTTGTTGAACGAGGGCACGCTTAATTTCAAATATCATGAGTGGATTTGTTGGTAAAGATCGCTTGATTCTAACAGAGATTATTCGCCAGGCCGTATCTTTTGGCGGGGTGTGGCGTCATAGTATGTGAGAAATGACAACTGAACCGGCATTACTCCAGCGTGCACAACGATACGATCTTCAAGCTCTGGCAGATATTTATGATCGTTATAGCCCGGGTATATATCGCTATGCAATGCGCTTGATGAGTGATGAGGACCTGGCGGAAGAGTGTGTGGCAGAGACTTTCAATCGATTTTTGACCGTCTTGAAAGCAGGAAGGGGCCCGCAGCACCACCTGCAAGCATACCTCTACCGCGTGGCACACAACTGGATCACGGATTACTACCGCCGCCAACCTCCACCTACCCTGCCCCTTGAGCCAGACTTGATCCCCAATCCGGGGTCTGACCCGCAGGTGCAAGTAGCACTGGAGATGGAAATAGAGCGAGTTCGTGACGCCCTCCGATTACTAACTCCAGAACAGCGCCAGGTTGTGGTGCTGAAGTATCTGGAGGAATGGCAAAACCAGGAGATTGCCGAAGCGATAGAGAAACAGGTCGGCGCTGTTAAAGCATTAGAACACCGGGCTTTGAATACCTTGAGGCGGATACTGATAAGGGAAGAGGTGAGACAACAATGAAGGATGATGAACTGAACAGGGATATTGTAGAAATGCTCGAACCATTGCGCCGTGTGCCACAGCGCAACCCACACAAAGCGGCTGCGGGGCGGGCTGAGTTCCTTTCCAAAGCGGAGAACCAATTTTCAGGAATGCCCGTATCGGATACGCCGATTCAGCGTCTTAATGGGTGGATTGCAGGAATGATCAACCTATTCAAGAGAAAGGAGCGTTTCGATATGTTTAGTATTTTGACCGCAGTTGTTTTGACTTTGACCGTCCTGTTTGGTGGGGCGGGGGCTACCGTCTATGCGGCCCAGAGTAGCATGCCTGATGATGCCCTATATCCGTTGAAGACCATTAGCGAGGATCTGCGCCTCAACCTTGCAGTTGACCCGGAGGCGCAAATTAAGCTGCTGCTCAACTACGCCGACGAGCGGGTGGGTGAGATGGCAGAGCTGCTTGATCAGGGCGAGCCTGTGCCTCAGGAAGTGCAATCTCGCTACATGAAGCTGATGGGCAGTGCGATGCAGACTGCCGCCGGGCTGAATGCAGAGAACATGCTCAAAAACATGGGTGAGATCCAGCTCAGGGTAAAGAACCAGGAGCGCATCATTAAACAAACACCCGTCGGCGCCGGCGTTGCTGCCCTGACCCGGCAAGGCTGGGAAGTTGCAATCGAAGACCAGCTTCAGATCCTGGAGACCGGCTTGCAAGACCCGCAGGCATTCCAGAATCAGTTCCAGCACCAGTTCCAATACCAGCAGGGTCTAATCACGGATACCATCACCGGCACCGTTCCGGTGACCGGAACATTCGCTCACCAGAACCAGTTCCAGCACCAATTCCAGTACCAGCAAGGCATATCGGGCACGATCACCGGGACGATTAGCGGCACCCTCCCGATAACCGGCACCTACTACAGTCCTGGCCCATTCTTCCGCCCAGAAGATCCCGGCCCAGGTGTTGGCCCGGGACCCGGAGGTGAGGATGGTGGCACAGGATCAGGCTCAGGAACCAGCCAGGGTGATCACGACCAGGACTCCTACAACCAGGGTGACAACGATAACTCCGGAGGTAGTGACAATGGTGGCGGCGATAACGGCGGTGGCAACGGCGGCGGCAATGGAGGCGGGGGCGGATAGCAGTAGCAAATACTCTTGAGCGCTTTCTCGCAGCCAGGGTGATTTCTCTGGCTGCGATTTTTTATACCTACCAATTCTGATAACCACGCTCTTGAAAGGCAATATGTCGAAATTTGTTTGTTATGATTAAGGTTGCGCTAAGAAAATCATGGAAATCGTAACAAACTTATCCCTGATACGTTGTTAAGGTTGGCATTGATGCCCAACGTTCTTTTAGTTGAAGATCATCAATTGCTGAAGTCTGCCCAGGACGGGAATACCGAAGCGTTTGGCATGTTGTATGAACGCTACGCTGACCGGGTGTTTCGCTTCTTATTCGCGCATGTCGACAACCGGTTGGATGCGGAGGATTTTACCGAAGACGTATTTCTTAGGGTGTGGCGCTCGTTACCGAATTACCGCGAACAGGGGGTGCCATTCCTCGCCTATTTATTCCGTATCGCGCGCAACGCTTTAATCGATCATTACCGGCGTTCCGGGCCGGTGAAGAACCAGGTGTCCATCGAGGATCTGTTTTTGCAAGATGGGAATCCTGGACCCGTAGAATCGGCGATATTGAGTTTGGAACGGGATGAATTGAGGGTTTCTTTGGAACAATTGCGCGAGGACTACCGGACGGTGCTGGTGTTGCGTTTCCTGAGTGAGCTATCGCCGGAGGAGACTGCACAGGTCATGGGGCGAACCCCCGGAGCTGTGCGTGTTTTGCAACACCGTGCCCTTTCGGCGCTACGCTCAATGCTGGATGGGAACCTGAGGTAAGCCAGAATGGCTGAGCAATCCGATTCGATTGAGATGATCTTGCAGGACTGTCTGGAAAAGATCCAGAACGGTCAGTCCACGCTGGAAGGGGTTCTGGCTGAACACCCCGATCTGGCGGAGGATCTGCGACCATCTCTCGAAGCAGCCTTGTGGTTCCGCATGCACAGAGCAACCCTCGATCCCCGGCCGGGTTTCGTTGCTGCATCCAATCGCCGGGTGCTGGAAAAAATCCAGCAAGAACAACTGGCAAAAACCCAGCCTGCACCGGTTGCCGGGGAAAATATATTCGCCCGGATATGGCAGGCGATGACCGGGCAACGCCTGCTGGTGTTCCAGGCGGCGCTGGCATTTGTGTTGCTATTTATGGGGGTGGCAGGCAGCGGTGGGATTGCCTACGCTGCCCAGGATGCGCTGCCTGGAGATTTGCTTTACCGGGTGAAAGTCTCTCTTGAGAATGCAGAAGAGGTATTCACCCAGGGAGAAGCACCCAAGGCGGTGCTCCAAATCCGCCTGGCGCAGCGCCGGCTGACTGAGATCCAGTCATTAATCGCTCATGACCGCTTGGGAGACATTCCCAAGACCATCACGATGTTTGAGGACCACATCAACCGTGCCATCC